>NC_020505.1:2100000-2358861 GCF_000310245.1 Candidatus Sulfuricurvum sp. RIFRC-1 | reverse complement strand
TTTCTCAACCCCTGTGAATAGTGATGTGAATAATAGCGATATTTGCCTATAATTAGCCTCAAAGAAGAGGTGAATAAAATTCATTCACCCTGTGAATAGGAATAATTATGAATATTTTAGGGATAGATCCGGGTACGAGAAACTGTGGATATGCTATCGTCGCGATAGAGGGACAAAAATTACGTCTTATCGAAGCGGGTTTGATTAAAATAAAAGCCGAAGAACTTCAATATCAAATTCCCCAAGTTGCCGAAGCGATAGAACAATTATTCAAAGCTCATACAATCAATGAAGTAGCAATGGAAGATATCTTTTATGCCCATAACCCTAAAACGGTTTTGAAGCTGGCACAATTTCGCGGAGCGATTACCCTCAAACTTTTACAAGAGCATGGAATGTTTGCAGAATATACACCGTTACAAGTCAAAAAAGCGTTGACGGGAAAAGCCAAAGCTGCCAAAGAGCAGGTAGCATTTATGGTAAAACAGATATTGGGGATAACGAAAGAGATTAAGCCTCTGGATATTACCGATGCAATGGCGGTAGCAATTACCCATGCGCAAAGGGTTAAATTAGAAATGAATCAAAAAAGTAAAACAAAAAAATGAATGAGCTTTCTGCTGAGGAAAACTTAGTGTTAACGTAGTCAAAGGGGCTTTGCTCCTTTGGCGTAATAAAATGAATAACATAGCGACCAACACACCAGGAGGGTCGCTAAGTCAGAAGTGTATCCAAAGAGTCTTAGAGATCCTTAATAATTTCAGATTGATGAAAGGCTTAAGCGTTTATCTCTGTTACCCCCCTAAAAAATTTCTGAATCCGAAAAAAAAAATCAAAATTTTTCAAAAATGTGTAATATTCACACTGTGAGCGTGTTGTGAATAAGTCATAGCCATTTTTACAAAAAAAGTGTTAAAAATCTTCATAATTTCAGAAATTTTTTATCTAAATATACCCTGAAATCATATTTCTTCAACCCACCTTAAACCCCCTATTTTAGGGGCCTATTACAATTTTGTCTGTATCAAAAATGAATAAAAACATTGTTATAAAAAGTTATTCACATCAATTGATAATTTTTTTCATTCAAAGCGTTGTAATTGCACTGTAACTCTAATGTAATCACATTGAAACAGATATCCCTTAATGTTTCAAAAATAAGAAACACGAATAAGTGTATTCCTTAATTAAAGGTGCATAAGATGGTTAGTACAGAATTTATTTTACGAAAAGAATACCCAAAAGTATTTCGATACCCTGCAATTATTAATAAAATGATAGTAGGAATGACACGGTTACTTCTTCATGAAAAATCGATTAATCGCTTTATGGAAATTCATCAAGAGAAAAGCGGATTGGTATTTATCGATGCGGTCCTTGAATATTTAAACGTATCGTATAAAACGATTCATCGCCAAATCGAAAATATTCCTACGATGGGTAAAGTGATTATTGTTGCGAATCATCCTTTGGGAGCATTAGACGCATTGTGTTTGATACAGATGGTCTGTTCGGTGCGTCAAGACAAAAAAGTGAAAATTGTAGCCAACCGCATGCTTGGTGAGATTACCCAGCTCAAAGAATATATGATTGGTGTGGATAACTTCAATGACAAACTCTCACGACATGCTCTTCGGCAAATTGATAATGCGCTCCAAGCTGAAGAAGCGGTCATCTTTTTCCCTTCCGGTGAAGTTTCTCGTGCGGGATTATTTGGGATAAAAGAGGGTTCATGGAAAGGGGGCTTTTTAAAGTTTGCCAAACGAAATGCTGCTCCGATTCTTCCGATCCATATTAAAGGAAAAAATAGTCTGTTGTTTTACGCTGCTTCATGGATCTATAAACCGTTGGGGGGGTTGCTTCTCAGTCATGAAATATTTGCGGCACGAAATCACGTATTTGATTTTACGATTGGAGAGATGGTGAGTGAAAAAGCACTGAGCGATTTTAACATCAGTGAAAAACGTCATGCAAAATTATTTCGTAAACATCTTCTCCGTATCGCTAAAGGAAAGCACGGTATCTATCCAACGGAGTGTTCTATCGCTCATCCTGTATCGCGTCAGGAGCTTCGAAGCGAACTCAGAAAAGGTGAACTGCTAGGGATGACAAGTGATAACAAAGAGATCTATTTGATCGAACATGAGAATGCCCCCAATATCATCAACGAAATAGGACGCTTACGTGAATACTCTTTTCGCAAAGTAGGAGAAGGGAGTGGTCATGCCCGTGACATCGACGAGTATGATCGCTATTATCATCATCTAGTGTTGTGGGATGATGAGGCGTTAGAGATCGCTGGAGCGTATCGTATCGGTGAGTGTGAGTGGATTCTTTCGTGGTTAGGCAAAGAGGGTCTTTATATGTCTGATTTGTGTGATATGAATGAACAGTTTGATGCAGTTTTGGAAGATGCCATTGAGCTTGGGCGGAGTTTTGTTCAGCCAAAATACTGGGGAAGTCGTGCACTCGATTATCTATGGCAAGGGATTGGGGCATATCTCAGCCATAATCCTCAGGTCAAATATATGATGGGGCCGGTAAGTATTTCGGGAAGTTTTCCAAAACATGCTCAAGAAGCTTTGGTCTATTTTTATACCCTTTATTTCGGTAGTGACCACACTATGGTTAGAGCAAAGTCGCCCTATAAACTCTCAGAATACGTCCAGAATGAGTTTAAAGCATTGTTTAGCGGCGAGAACTATACTGAGGACTTTAGAGTTTTAAAAGACTATCTAAAAGCATTGGACGTATCGGTTCCTACCCTCTATAAACAGTACAGTGAATTATGCGAAGAGGGTGGAGTGCAGTTTATGGATTTCGGGATTGATAGCGATTTTAACAACTGTATTGACGGGTATATTTTGGTGGATATTCGGAAAATTAAAGAGGTGAAACGACAGCGATATATTAGTAATTGTGCATAGAGTTTCGTTCGTGGTGAGCTTGTCGAACCATGAACGCACCCTTCGACAGGCTCAGGGTGAACGGATATTTTAATCAGATGTAATCCCCATCGCCTCAAAGCACTCTTGCACAAAATCTTTCTCAGATTCTATCTTATACACCTCATTCTCATACTCAAATTCAAGCGAATGTGCATGAAGAAGCAACCTCGTTGACCCCCCTATTTCTAACCGCTCTTCGGGTGACAACTCTTTTTTTATAAATCGTACTACGTCCTTTTCCTCTGGCCCATACACCGGATCACCGATTATCGGATGTTTCACGTGGAACAAATGAACTCGTATTTGGTGGGTACGTCCGGTCAATGGAGATGCCTCTACGAGCGTCATATTATGCTCAGGAAAGTAACGAATCGGTTTAATAATAGTATGGGCTGGTTTCCCTTTAGGGTCAACTTTAACCACCATACTGATAAGAAGATTCGGATGATCAATTCGAAATAGAGGTTCTTGTACATCGATAATCTCTTCTACATGACCTTTTACCATAGCAAGATATCGTTTATTTATAGCACGTGCAGAGAATAACTTTTTTAAAACAGTTTCACTTTTTTTATGTCGAGACACTAAAACCAAGCCACTCGTCTCTTGATCAATCCGGTGTGTTGCGTTAGCATCCTCACCAAACTGATGTTTGATCTCATCATTAAGGGTATACGGCGATAGACGGCTGTGCGGATGGACACTCAAACCGCTCGGTTTGTCGTAGATGGCAAAGTCGTTAGTGACAAACATCGGTTTGAATCCACGCGATAACGGCTCAAAACAGATGAACTCACAAGAGCCCTCAATGAACCCGAATTGATCGCACATGACAATGCCATTTTGAGATAAACGACCTCGGGCAATAAGACGTTGCCCTTCACTTCGCGAGAGATTTAGTTCTTCCATTAAAAATGCGAGAGCCATTTGACGAATAGGTGAATGAAGTTTTTTAGTGATGAAAGGCATATCAATTATTTCTTTTTCATCGCATCAAAACATTGAGAAATAAAATCTTCTTTTGAAATCACGTGGTAAGGAATATTGTCATAAATGAATTCAAGAGAATGGGCATGAAGTAAAAGTCGTGATGCACCCGTATTGATAAATCGCTCTTCTACGGACATCTCTCGGTCTAAAAAGCGGACGGCATCGTTTTCGTCCTGACCATAGATCGGATCACCGATGATTGGATGTTCCACGTGGAACAAATGAACCCGTATCTGATGTTGACGTCCGGTATAAGGTGAAGCCTCGACGAGAGTCGTATCGGTATCGGGAAAATACTCCAGAGGTTTTATAAAGGTACGAGACGGTTTTCCCTCAGGATGAACCCGTACGATCATGCGGATAATAGAGCTGGCATCTTCTCGACGCAGTAAAGGCTCCTCTATATCGAGCGGCTCTTTGAGATGACCTTTAACCATAGCGATATATTTCTTGGTAATTTGACGCTCTTCGAACATCATTTTTAAAGCACGTTCAGAACCTTTGTTCCGCGCCGTCAAAACCAAACCGCTTGTCTCTTGATCGATCCGATGGGTAATGTTGGCCTCATGTCCGAAACGGTGCTTGATCTCATCGTTGAGGCTATAGGGGGTGTGACGATTCTGCGGGTGGACGAGAAGACCGCTGGGTTTATCATAGACGGCAAATTCCTCTTCGACAAACGCAGGTTCTAACCCTAACGTCAAAGGTTCAAAACAAATGAAATCAAAAGTTCCTTCGATAAACCCCGCATTGTTCGCCATCACTTCACCGTTTTGAGAAAGCCTCCCTTTGGCAATTAAACGTTGTGCTTCGCTTTGGGTAATCCCTAACTCTTGCATTAAAAAACGAAATGCTTTTTGACGAGACGGGGCGTGAAGTTGCTTGGTGACAAAGGGCAATTTAATTCCTTTTTAGGGAGGGTTGGATAGACTTATATATACAGTAGAGAACGTCCCGTTCGTGGTGAGCTTGTCGAACCATGAACAGATCCTTCGACAAGCTCAGGGTGAACGGACATAAAAAAAGTCTAATTTAATTAGCGCATTTTAGCATAGAAGGAAGTTATAGCATGGTAGATCGTTACGCCAGAGAAGAGATGAAATCCAAATGGAGTATCCAAGCAAAGTATCAAGCATGGCTCGATGTTGAAAAAGCGGTAGTCGTTGCATGGAATAAATTGGGATTGATTCCTGATGAAGATGCCCAGAAGATTGTAAAAAATGCAGGATTCAGTGTTGAACGCATTGATGAGATCGAAGCGGTTACTCGCCACGATTTGATCGCGTTCACCACATCCGTTTCGGAAACACTCGGTGAAGAGAGTCGCTGGTTCCATTATGGTATGACATCATCCGATACGGTTGATACGGCTGTCGCTTTGCAAATGCGTGATTCACTGGCATTGATTATCGAAGACGTTAAAATGGTTATGGCATCGATCAAGGTTCGTGCAGAAGAACACAAGATGACATTGATGGTCGGACGCTCACACGGAATTCACGGTGAGCCGATTACGTTTGGTTTGGTGTTAGCGGTTTGGTACGATGAGATGGCACGTCATTTGACAAACTTGGAACAAACCATGGAAGTGATTTGCGTCGGTCAAGTCTCAGGCGCAATGGGGAATTTTGCTCATGCACCGTTAGAACTCGAAGAATATACCTGTGAAGCGTTAGGACTTAAATCGGCTCCTGCATCTAACCAGGTTATTCAGCGTGACCGTTATGCACGTTTAGCTTCGGCGCTTGCTTTGATGGCAAGCTCTATCGAGAAATTTGCAGTACAGGTTCGTCACTGGCAGCGTACCGAAGTGTATGAGTGTGAAGAGTTTTTTGCCAAAGGGCAAAAAGGCTCATCTGCAATGCCTCACAAACGTAATCCGATTTTGACTGAAAATATCACAGGGTTAGCCCGTATGGTTAGAGCGTATGTTATCCCTGCGATGGAAAACGTCGCGTTATGGCATGAGCGTGATATCTCTCACAGCTCTACCGAGCGTTTCTGGTTGCCGGATAGTTTTGTTACCTCAGATTTCATGCTTCACCGTTTTAACAGTGTTATCGCAAATCTCGTTGTGTATCCTGAAAACATGATGCGTAATCTCAACCTCACCGGCGGTTTGGTTTTCTCACAACGTGTTTTACTCGAACTTCCTCTCAAAGGGGTAAGCCGTGAAGATGCCTACCGTATCGTTCAACGCAACGCGATGAAAGTATGGGAAGGATTGCAGCAAGGAAACAGTGCCGTCAACGAAAAAGGGGAAAGCCTTTATTTACAATATCTATTAGCAGATGATGAGCTAAGAGAAAGTTTGAGTGAAGAGGCAATCCGCGAATGTTTTAACTTTGATTATTACACCAAAAATGTCGATAAAATTTTTGCACGGGTATTCAAATAATTATCATTAAAATAGTTTTTTTCAACATAAGAAACAATACAATATTGAGTGATTATAATACACCACATTGTCTGACTCGTTAAGAGGAAAGATCATCCAAAAGGGGGTAACCTTTTGGCATTTAAAATAGACGGATTATTAAGGGAGAGAGATGCTAACCATTGTTAAACGTAACGGACGCCGCGAACCGTTGGATATTACAAAAATTCAAAAATATACCTCTGCAGCTGTTAAAGGTCTTGTAAACGTATCGCAAAGTGAATTGGAAGTGGATGCACAAATCCAGTTTCGCGACGGTATTAACAGTAATGAGATTCAACACACACTTATTAAAACCGCAGTCGATAAGATCGATATCGATTCCCCTAATTGGACGTTTGTAGCATCTCGTCTCTTTTTATATGACCTTTATCACCGTGTAAACGGTTTTACCGGCTACGGCTCTTTACAGAGCTATTTTGAGCGTGGCGAAGCCGAAGGGCGTATCTTACTCGGTCTGAGAGATAAATTCGATTTGGCGGAGTTAGATACGTACATCGTTCCTGAACGTGATTTGGAATTTAACTACCTCGGCGTTAAAACATTGTATGACCGTTATTTGATCAAAGATCGCCAAGGCGATCCGATCGAGCTTCCTCAGCATATGTTTATGGCAGTTGCGATGTTCTTGGCACAAAATGAGAGCGATCGTCAGGGATGGGCGAAAAAGTTCTATGACATGATGTCCAAATTTGAAGTGATGATGGCAACCCCTACTCTCTCCAATGCCCGCACAAACCGTCATCAGCTTAGCTCATGTTACATCGGTTCTGCGCCGGATAATATCGAAGGTATTTTTGATGCCTATAAAGAGATGGCATTGCTTTCTAAATTCGGCGGAGGGATCGGCTGGGATTGGACGCAGGTTCGTGCTATGGGTTCATTCATCGACGGTCATAAAAATGCCGCCGGCGGAACCGTACCGTTCTTGAAAATTACCAACGACATCGCTATCGCAGTCGATCAGCTCGGAACGCGTAAAGGGGCTATCGCCGTTTATCTCGAGCCGTGGCACATGGACGTCAAAGATTTCCTCGATGTGAAGAAAAACTCAGGAGAAGAGCGCCGACGTGCTCATGACTTGTTCCCGGCGCTATGGATCAACGATATGTTTATGAAGCGTGTCGTCGAAGACGGTATCTGGACGATGTTCGATCCGTTTGATGTCAAAGAGCTCAGTGAGCTTTACGGTGATGCGTTTGAGAAGCGTTACCTCGAACTTGAACAAGATCCGAATGTGATTAAAGAGCATACCAAAGCGAAAGATCTTTGGAAAAAGATCTTGACCTCATATTTTGAGACAGGAAGTCCGTTCCTATGTTTCAAAGACAGTGCGAACCGTGCCAATCCGAATGATCATTTCGGAATTATCCGCAGTTCGAATCTTTGTACCGAAATTTTCCAAAATACGCAGCCGAATCACTATTTGATTAAAATTAAATATGAAGACGGCTCGTTTGTCACGTTCGAAGAAGATGAGATCGTTAAAGTGGACAGCGGGATCGAAAAACCGGCGAACAAAGTTACGGCACTTGATTCTCTCGGAGGACGTCCGATCTACATCGTCGAAAAAGAGAAAGTAGACGGTGCGACGGCGGTATGTAACCTCGCGTCGGTGAACCTCTCACGTGTTCACACCAAAGAGGATATCGACCGTATCGTTCCGGTTGCGATTCGTGCCCTCGATAATGTTATCGACCTGAACTTCTATCCGTTGGAAAAAGTCAAACGGACCAACCTTCGTAGCCGTGCGATCGGTTTGGGTGTTATGGGTGAAGCGCAGATGCTCGCGGAAAACCGCATCGTATGGGGGAGTCAGGAACACTTCGATAAAGTCGATGAAGTGATGGAAGCGGTGAGCTATAACGCGATTCTCGCTTCGTCGAACCTTGCGGTCGAAAAAGGGTCTTACGCCGAGTATGAGGGTTCCAAATGGAGCCGTGGAATCCTCCCGATGGATCATGCAACGGCAGAGGTGCAAAACCTCGTGGATCGCGGCGGATTGTTTGCACCGAACTATGAGTGGGACGAGCTTCGTGAAACGATTAAAAAACAGGGGATGCGTAATGGCTACCTGATGGCGATCGCTCCGACAAGCTCGATCTCGATCCTCACGGGGACAACGCAGACGATTGAGCCGATCTACAAACGCAAATGGTTTGAAGAGAATCTCTCAGGTCTTATTCCGGTCGTTGCACCGAAACTCAGTCCTGAGACGTGGGGATACTACACTCCGGCGTATGATCTCGATCAAACGATCCTCGTTAAAGCGGCGGCTATCCGTCAGAAATGGATCGATCAGGGGCAAAGTCTCAATATCTTTATTACCCTCGATCGTGCCAGCGGTAAATATCTCAACGATATCTACATGCTCGCATGGAAACTGGGTCTCAAATCGACCTACTATCTCCGCTCCCAATCACCGGAGCAAAAGCAAGATACGGCAGACCGCTCGATGGAGTGTGAAGGGTGCCAATAAAGCCCCTGAGCGCCTCAACGCTCAAAAACCTGCTCGATCGCATCGATAATGCCGCTCAGGGTGAAATTCGCTCTCTGACCCCACTCTCCCCTACTTCCATCGAAATTCGTTTCAGTGTTCAGGACATCGCACGCGGTTATGACTGGATTGATGTGCTGTTTCGTGTGGACGGCGTGAATAACGCCAAACTCGTGAGCGATAATGTTTTACGTGCTTTGGATATGAGCGAGGGGATAACGGTGGAGCTAACGCCTAACAGCGCTGCGTTAGCGATCGGCAGTTACAGCGGACGTTGTGATGAGGCGCCGTTTTATATCCTCGGAACCTCACTCGGATACGAAGAACTCCCCTTTAGCGGGTAATCACTAACGTTCGTGGTGAGCTTGTCGAACTATGAACGTTTACCCTTTGAGCGGCTCAGGGCGAACGGAATTCACTAATACATTCACACAACTCTCGATCATCGTATAAACATGCTCAAACCCTTCAAAACCGTTAAAAAAGTACGGATCGGGTACATCCGCCCCATTATGTCCATAATCGCCTAATTTCACCAAATTCTGACATCCTAATGCTTTGAGATCGCGATAGTTGGATGAATCGAGCGCGACGATCAGATCAAAGGCGTTGAAATCGGCTTTTTTCACCTGACGGGCACGAATAGGTGAAATATCGATACCGTGATTACGGGCGACGGTAACGGAGTGTTCACACGGTGCCTCTCCCACATGTGAACCCCCTGTCCCCGCTGAATCAACCGCTATAGTGTGAGCGCACTCTTCTATCAGCTTTCTCGCAACACCTTCTGCAATCGGTGAGCGGCAGATATTACCGAGACAGACGAAGAGGATCGATTTCACGCCAATTTCTCCAATAAACAGATAAAGAACCCATCAATCGTATCGGTCGGCAAAATACGGACGGCGTTTTGCATCCGTTCATCATAAATTTCTTTTCCCCAGCGCGTCAGGGGCTTTTGGACGTTATCGAAGGGCAATGTGAGGGGTATGGTCTTTAAACGGTCTCCATGGCGCTCTAAGAGGTGCTGAAGGGGGCTTTCATTCTCTTCGGGGGAAAACGAACAGGTACTATAGAGCAATTTGCCCCCCGGTTTGAGGGCATCGAACGCCGAGAGCAATAATCGGCGTTGGAGTTTGGAGGTCTCTTTGACTTTGTGGACACTCCAATAGCTCATCGATTTGGGTTCATGGGTTTTAAATCGTGCTTCGGAGGAACACGGCGCATCGAGCAAGATTCGGTCAAACATTTCAGGGCACTTTTTACCGACACTGCGGCCATCGGTCATGTAAGTGTGGGCGTTGGTTACCCCTTGGTGTTTGAGATTATCGCAGAGGCGGAAAAAACGCTCACGCTGAAGCTCTACGGCGGAGAGCCATCCGGTATTCTCCATCATACCTGCCAGCATCAGAGTTTTACCCCCGGGTGCGGCGGCGAGATCGAGGACGGTCTCTTCGGGCTTGGGTGCGAGCAACACAGGGGCGATCATCGACGAGAGGTTTTGGATGTAGAGACGCCCGTCATAAAAAGCAGAGGTTTGGGTGAGACGGAGTTTATCCTCCGGAGCGATGCGATAAACGCCCGATAAGATCTCCCACCCTACCCGCTCGTAAGGGATCCCTTCGTGTTCCAGCTCGGCTTCGAGTGCTTCAGGTGAGGTTTTTAGAGGGTTAAAACGAAACGTGACCCGCTTGGGTGCATCAAAGGTTTTGACGATCGTATCAAACCGTTCCTGCGGAACAATTTTCTCTAAACGCTCACGAAAGGCTTCCGGGAGACTCATTTGCGCACCACTCCGTTAAGTACCGGGACAAAATCGCACACTTCGAGGGTATCTTCATGGATGACACCGCCTTGCTTCGTGAAACGGGTAATCACCTGTTCGCGTCCTTTATCGATCGGAGCGATCAAGATTCCCCCCTCCGCTAACTGATGAAAGAGTTTTTGGGGGATGATGCGTGCGGATGCTGAGAACAAAATCCGGTCATAAGGTGCGTATTGTTCCCATCCGTTTTGACCATCATCGGTACGGGTGTGAATGTTTCCCAGACGCAAATGGCGAAAACGCTCTTTGGCTTCCAAAAGGAGCGATTCGATCCGCTCGATCGTAAAAACGCGGCGAAAAACGTGAGAAAGAACGGCCGCCTGATAGCCGCTTCCACATCCGATTTCGAGGACGCTGTCGCACCCTTCGGGGCTTAGATATTGGGTCATTTTTGCGACCGTCAGCGGTGAGGAGATGTACTGTTGTGCGCCGATCGGGAGCGCATCGAGACGGTAGGCGTTATGGCGCATCGCCAGTGGGACAAACTCTTCTCGATTCGTGTTGATAATAGCGGTTTTGATAACAGGGCGCAGAGGAAACTTTTTGGTAATCTCTTCAGCCATACGGGTTGTTTTAATTGCGGTTATTTTATCGATGCTCATTGTATTCCTATGTTGAGGTAGCGTCGCATGGACTCTACGGTACGGCTTTCATAATGGGATGTTAGTATTTCGGAGCCGTTATTGCGTATCTCTCCGCCAAAAGGGGTGATAATACCGCTCATGGCGCTGGTATCGGTATTATCTGCGTCAGAGGCGATAACGTAGCACTGGTTCATTACGGCGAGTGCGTTGGTAAGGATAACGAAATGCTCACTGCGCAGTTTTCCCCATTGAGCAGGGATGGCAATAATATCGCACCCTTCTAACTGTTGCCAAAGGCTCTTGAAACGGAGTTCAAAGCAGATGAGAATCCCGATTTTGATCCCCTCAAAGAGAAATGGGACGATCCCCTCTTCTCTTCCGGCTTCAAAATAGTTATGTTCGTTTCCCAGTGCGAAAAGTTTTGCTTTTGGTTGGGTGTAGAGAATTTGGGAGTTATGGAGGGCGTAGGCGATGTTGTAAAATTCCCCGCCCTTTTTGGTAATCGCGGTAAAGATCAAAAGACGATTGCCAACAGATGTGAGGAGTTTTTCGAGTGCCGTTTCGGTAAATTGTGCCGCTTCTTCAAATCGATCATACGCAAAACCGCTCAAGACTACTTCGGGAGCGACAATAACAGCATCTTGCGGGGATTGATCGATGAGTGATTCGAGACGCTCTAGATTTTTAGCAAAATCTTCACTCGTCTCAAAGCACAGCGAGACGATGGGACGGGTTTTAGAAGTCGTCAAAACTGAGACTTCCTTTGGAGTAGTTGGTTACTGTCCCCTCGAAGAAGTTGGTTTTTTGGTCGTTAAATTTAGAGAAATCATCGACCCATTTGATCGGGTTAGCAACGTTGTAGAGAGGTTTCATTCCCACAGCTGTAAGACGGTTATCGGCAAGATGTTGGATATATTGTTCCACGATTTCGTTTGTTAGCCCCAAAATTTGTCCTTGGGTAATGTATTGTCCCCATGCGACTTCCAGTGCTACTGCTTTGCGGAACATATCATAAACTTCTTCGAGCAATTCTTCCGTGAAGAGATCGCTACGCTCGCGTCGGAGGGTGTTGATGATGTTTTGGAATAAGACGAGATGGGTCACTTCATCGCGTTGGATAAAGCGGATCATCTGTGCGGAACCGAGCATTTTCCCTGAACGGGCGAGGGTGTAGATGTAGGTAAATCCGCTGTAAAAATAGATCCCTTCCAAAATCTGGTTTGCAAAACACGCTTTAACAAAAGCACTCTCTGATGGATCGTTAGCAAGATCGTTATAACGTGCGGCGATGGAGTCATTTTTGGTTTTGAGCATCATATCACGACGCCAGAGATCGTAAATCTCTTCAGAGTTTTGGCTGATCGAATCGACCATAACGGCGTAACTTTGAGAGTGAAGTGCCTCTTCAAAACTTTGGCGTACCAAAATGAGGTTTACTTCAGGGGCAGTGACGTAGGGATTCACGTTATCCATCAGGTTGTTGGTTTGGAGGCTGTCCATGAAAATGAGCTGGGAGAGAGCCTTGTCGTAGGCCGTTTTTTCCATTTCGGTGAGGTATTTGTAGTCTACCGCATCACGGGTCATGTCGACCTCTTTAGGGAACCATGTGTTGTTGAGCATCATCTCCCAGAGGTTATAGGCCCATTGATATTTGATATTATTGAGTTCGAAAATACCGGTAGGATTTCCGCCGAAAATCTGGCGATCGTTTACATGTTCGGTGGAGGTTGGATTGTAAATTTGTTTACGCTTCATTTCGGCTATCCCTGTGTACAGATAAAGTAGATGATTATGTCGAAAACTAGATTTAAGTAGGCTAAAAGTAGGGAAGATATTTTTGGAAAAACGTTTCAAGCCATTATCTGATGATATAGGTTTAGCCCTCGGTTGAAGTATTACCGCTGTTATTGACGTAAGCCGTAATGTTCTGAGAACGTTGAGCCTCTTTGGAAATGCTTTTATAATCTTGGAGTGAGAGGGCGGTAGCACTGTAACTCTCGTCGTTTTGATACATAGCGGATGATTTGATAAAAACATCTGTTTGCTCTTGTTCTGATTTGGCACCCACAATCTCAGTGCTATTTTTTTGTTGTTGATCGAGCTGTTCTTGGATATTTTGGGTTTGTTCTTTTATCATCGCAGGATCGGGGCGTCCTACTTGCATCGGTTGTGAATAAGGAGTTTGAAAGATATAGGAACTAACTTGCATCCTAAGCCTCCGTTTTTGGTCTATTTTCCACAACTTTACTCCCGAAAAACAAAAAAAATGATTAAGTTTTCGGGTTATTTTTTTCGATCCTAAAGGATTTGTTTTCTTAATCCGCTATCTTGAAAAAACATTTGTGATACAATAATTTATTATGATTTGAATGTATGATTTTTTTGGGAGAACAATATGGTTAAGCCGGCACTAAAATGGATCGGAGGAGTCGTTGCCCTATACGCTGTCATAGGGTTTTTCGCTGTTCCGTATGCAATCAAAAATATGGTTCCTGATAAGGTTTCAGAAGCTACAAAAGGGGGGATTTTTTCGGTCGAATCCGCCGCTTTCAACCCCTTTACCTTTCACCTAACGTTGAAAAATCTTGCCTTCAAAACCCCTCAAAAACATGACCTGTTCGCGCTTGGGTGTTTATCACTCAATGTAGACCCTCTCGCGTATCTTTGGCGTGGGGGATGGGTTGTTAATGAGGTTACGTTAAGTGAACCGCATATCGCGCTCCATCGTGATGAAAGAGGGGATTTTAATTTCAAATGGCTTACTGAACTGGGTAGCGATGAACCTAAAGCTGAAAAATCTTCTGAACCGATAGGGCTTATCATCAAGCACTTCGGATTAAAAAACGGGACGTTGAACTATCGCGATTATGCCGAAGGGAAAGCGTACACGCTCGATATGGGTCCTGTCGGATTTAATCTCGATAATATTGATTTACGAGATCTCTCCAGTGCGGAGGGGAAAATGCGCCTTTATGCGACAATCAATGAGGGGGGATTTATCGATCTAAGCGGTAAAGTCGATGCTCTGTCTCCGCTGAAAATCGGTGGAAGTATGGCGTTTGATTCAGGAAAACTCTATACGCCGTGGCGCTATTTTAAAGAGAAGTTTCCGATCGAAGTGGCGGATGGTTCCGCTGCATTCGGATTTGATTACCGATTTGACAGCAGTGATGTGAATGCGACCGAACTCTCAAAACTCCATTTTGAAATCGATAAACTCCGCATCATCCCCAAAGGGGAACAGCGTAATCTCTTTACCCTCTCAACGCTTCGGCTCAATGATGGGAACGTGCAGCCGCTTAAGAAGGTATTTAACGCACGTTCCCTCACACTGGGTGGAATCAATCTCTCGGCCGAGCGCTCCGGTGAGGGGAAAATCGATTGGCTGAGCTATCTTGAAGCCATTCAAAAAGCATTTCCAAAAGATGAAAACGAAACGGAGAGTGAGCCATGGACCTTTGCCCTTGGGGGTGTAGCCGTTGAAAATACCGTGGTGCAGTGGAGTGACAACGCTCCGAGAGAACCTTATCGGGCAGTGTTGAGTAATCTTCGTCTCCACAGCGGGAGTGTTTCGAGTGATACAAAAGCGCTTCTAAATCTCTCGCTTGCAACCGATGCGTTGCGGATAACCCGCCAGAGGGATGAGGCACTTGCGATGGGATTAGAGGCAATTGCAGTTGATGGGATCGAGCTTGATCGTGCCGGAAAATTTGCAACGGTTCAAAAACTCTCTCTTGACGGAGCCAGTGTCGCGCTGAAACGTCTCTCAGATGGTTCTATCGATCTTTCGCGATACGCGTATGCATCGTCCGCACCTGCAGAACGCTCGAGTGAGGCACCGTGGGGGTACCGGGTGGGTGAGATTGATCTAAGCAACGGATCGGTAGCGTTTATCGATGAGGTACCGAAACGTCGTGTCTCGCTGAATCTCGATCAACTCCATCTGAATCTCAAAGGATTTGAAAGTGACCCAACCCGTAAAAACGATCTGATTTTCTCCACCCGTATCAATCAAAAAAGCTCTTTGGAGCTTAGTGGGGGCTTGATACGCTCTTCCTTGAGCGCTCACGGGAAGGTGAACGTAAAAGCGCTGGACGTAACGTTGGTGGATCCGTATATCGAACCGAGCACCTATGCCTCCCTGCGTCGTGGAACACTCTCGGTAGCTGCTGATTATGATTATAATCCGTCTAAAACGGGTTTCAGAGGAAAAGTGGCATTGGAAGATTGGGTCGTCAATGATACCCGGGATGATTCGGTGCTGCTTGGATGGGAGAGCATCGGTGCCACACCGTTCGTCTATACTTACCCGGCCAATCAGCTGCGGATTAATCAACTGGCAATTGATGGGCTCTATACTAATGCGCTGATTGATGCGAAAAAAGTGTTGAACTACTCGACATTGAGTAAAAAGAGCGAATCGGAATCCAATGCAACGAAAACATCGGGGAATCCTTTTGGAATCGATATTGTCAAACTTCTTCTTCGCGGCAGTAGCGCCACCTTTAGCGATCTATCGCTCCCTTTGCCGTTTAAAACGTATATACACGATTTAGAAGGCTCAGTTCTTGGGATTTCAACCACAAAAGATGTCAGAACGTTTGTGAAACTGCGCGGAGGAGTCGATCAGTACGGATTAGCCAAGATCGATGGAAGTTTAAACACCAAAGCGCCCAAAAAATTCACCGATATCAAAGTAGCGTTTGATAATCTCGAACTCAAAGGGTACACTCCGTACTCGCTTGAATTTTTAGGTTACAAGATCGATGGAGGGAAACTCTTTTTGGATCTTGGGTATAAGATTGACGAAGGGAAACTAAACAGTGCCAATCGAGTTGTCATCAAACAAATCGAATTGGGAGCCGAAAAAGAGGGAGGATCGCCGTGGCCTCTGCGTTTTGTTGTGGCATTGCTCGAAGACAGTGAGGGTATCATTGATATCGATCTCCCCATCGAGGGGGATGTGAATAACCCTGACTTTAAATACGGCAAAGTAGTATGGCAGGTGATCGGAAATCTCTTTACCAAAGCGGTCACTTCACCGTTTAGACTCTTAGGCTCTATGATGGGAATCGAGAGCGATAAGCTCTCCTCTATCGATTTTGAAGCGGGTTCTGCGACTCTCTTGCCGCCGCAGGTTGAAAAACTCGATCAGATTATTACAATGCTTTCCAAACGTCCTAAATTGTCGCTCAATGTGTACGGCGGATGGGATGAGGTACAGGATACGCATGCCCTAAAAGCGAAAAAATTGGTTCAAGCGACGTTGAAACGCAATAAAGATCTGAAAATCGATTCGGTACAGGCAATCAGTCTTGAATTACTCGAAGATATGGCAGAGGAATCATTGGATAAAAAAGAGCTCAAAGCTCTCAGAGCTTCTCTCGAAGAGAAATATCCCGAAGAGGCGGCCTATGTTCGCCATTATTCTGCGGCACTCATCGAAAAGCTGATCCCTCTGCAGTCGTTGAGCTCACAAGAGCTTCAAGGTATAGCACAGCAGCGTGCACAGATAATCCGAGCTCATTTGATCAAAACTCCGGGGTTTGAAAAACGCCTATTTATCAAAGAGAGTGAAGGGATAAAAGGGGAGAATGCGGATGCCGTTCCGATACGTTTAGAGATCGTTGTTCCGTAAGATTTTGAGAATTTTGTGATTCATCCTATAATGTCATATTTACTTTAAAGAACTCTTCCGCATTAATGCGGAAAGCTTTAGGGATTGCAAGGGACATAAGTGTCCTTGCGACTTTGGCGGGCTTTGCCCGCTAACGTGTATTACTTACAGGAGTTATTATGCCGTTTTCACCCACAAAGCGAAAAGACACCCTAAGCGGTATTCTTTTTGTTGCAATATTTGCTGCTGCTGCGACGATGATCGCCGATTTGGCAGTTGTTAAAAATTTCGGGATATCCCCTCTTGTTGTGGGGATTGTTCTGGGGATATTTTTTGCCAATACCCTTCATAATCGTATCCCTTCCGTGTGGGAAGGGGGGATTACATTTTCGGGTAAAAAAATCCTCCGTTTCGCTATCGTTTTTTACGGATTCCGTATTACGTTTCAGCAAATCGCTGAAGTCGGGATGGAGGGGTTTATGGTGTCGCTTATCATGCTCGCTACTACCTTTATCCTCGGAACCTATTTGGGACAAAAGATTTTTAAAATGGATCGTGATACCTCTATGTTAACCGCTGCAGGAGCATCGGTGTGCGGTGCGGCGGCAGTTTTGGCAACCGAGCCGGTCCTCAAATCCGAAGAGCATAAAGCGGCAATTGCCGTATCGATGGTTGTACTGTTCGGAACAATCGCAATGTTTCTCTATCCTGCCCTCTACAGTGCGGGGGTGTTTGCGGGGATGGACGATAAGACGTTCGGTATCTTTGTCGGCGGGACAATCCATGAAGTGGCACAAGTTGTTGCGGTCGGTGGAGCGTATGGTAAAGATGCGGCAGATGCGGCGGTGATCGTTAAAATGACCCGTGTTATCATGATTGCACCGATGCTGATCGTACTGGGAATTTATCTCTCGTATGCCGCTAAAAAAAGCGGCAGTGTAGGGGGCGGCGTAAAGCTCGTGATTCCATGGTTCGCCGTTTATTTTGTCGGTATGGCTGGTGTCAACTCATTATTACAGCAATACTCTCTTGAGCATGTGGGAGAATCAATTGCAACATTTATCGCTTCTGCCGTTGAGAATATTAATCTGATTGATACATTCCTTTTAACCATGGCGATGACGGCGTTGGGTATGGGGACACGTTTTGCGAAATTTAAAGGGTTGGGGCTCGCTCCGCTTTATACGGCGGGAGCGATGTTCGGATGGCTTCTTGTCGGCGGATATTTTATTACGATGTGGGTAGTGGCTGCATTTTAATGAGCTTCTACTTTTCAAACAGATAATGATTGCGTAGAAGCTTTTCAATAGCTTCCGCCATCTTTTGGTAACCTTGCGCATTGGGATGGATGTAGTCACTTTTGTAGCGGTTGTCATGAAGAATATCAGCAAGAATATCCTCTTCAATTGCTAAGTGGTATGTTTCGGCTAGTTCGTCGTAAAGAGGGGGCGGTGTGAGTTGAAGAATCCCGAATTGCGGAACGGAGATTAAAATGACGTCGATATTCTGAGATTGCGCCAATCGGATCATTTGCTCCAGATTTGTACGCAGTTTTTGCATATCTTGTTTTTTAAGAATGTCATTTCCTCCGTGGCAGAGAAGCAAAATCTTTGGCTTATACTCTTGAAGTAGTGAAGGGAGCCGTTTGAGGCCCTCTCCGGAAGATTCACCCGAAATACCCCCGTTGATCACCTTACGCCCTAAAAGTTTTTCTAAACGTGCGGGGTAGCTCTCCGTGGGATCAGCTCCGTACCCGTAGGTGAGACTGTCTCCAAAAGCGAGCAGTACGGCTTCTTTTTCGATACGTTTGTTAGCTCCTTCAGGCGAACTATAATAGCGATTAAATAAGAAGCTCCCGATCAGTAATACGGCTACAATCGCATAGATTCTGTTTAATGTCATATTCAGCGCTTCCGATAGCTCAATGCTTCCAGTAAATGAGCTTTCTCTATATCTTTTTCTCCCTCTATATCGGCAATTGTCCGAGCCACTTTGAGAACACGACTCACCGCTCGAAACGATAATCCGAATCTCCCTATCGCCTGATCGATTAGCTGTTGCGTTTCATCGTTCAAAGGACAGTATCGGGCAATCTCCGCATCATTCAACGCACCGTTCAATCTCTCTTGCCCCCGCTCTTTTTGACGTAAAAAAGCTTGGCGTACTTGGGTGTGAAGCTGATGTGAGCTGATACTCGATTTATCCTCTGCACTTACGGCGTGCATTTGTACATACAGATCAATACGATCTAAAAAAGGGTCGGAGAGACGAGATTTGTAGCGGTTGATTTCGAGATCGCTGCATCGGCAGGCGGTAGTAGCGCTAAAGAGATTACCGCAAGGGCAGGGGTTCATAGCCGCTACAAAGAGGAAATTGGCATCATAAGTGACTTTGGTATTAACACGAGAGATACGGATATGACGGTCCTCTAGCGGCTCTCTGAGTGCTTCAAGGACGGTTTTCGAAAAGTGTGGAAGCTCATCGAAGAATAAAATGCCCCCATGAGCCAACCCTACCTCTCCAATCTGCGCTTTATGGGTTCCTCCGCCGAAGATACTCGCCCCTGTACTGGAGTGGTGAGGGGAGCGAAAGGGGCGTGAGGGGGTAAAGGACGGCTCTTTTCCCTCCAGTATTTCGAGTTTGGCACATTCGAGTATCTCGTTGTTATGGAGGGGTGGCATAATGTGTACGAGCCGTTTAGCGATCATTGATTTCCCGCTCCCCGGAGAACCCTCCAAGAGGAGATTATGCATTCCGGCCGCCGCTATCAGGGCAGAGCGTTTGGCGTGTTCTTGCCCTTTTATCTCTATAAAATCGAGGGGATAGTGTTGGTGAAAATAGTAGCTTTTTTCGTTGTGGATCAAGTGATCAAAATCGAAAGTACTCAGATGCGCTTTTGCTTCAGGGAGCGTGTCTGAACGCAACAGATTGAGGGTGTCGGTCAGGGTATCGACTCCGTAAAAGGTGATGTTAGGGATTTTAGAGAGTTTCGGAAGGCTCACATTGGGGACGATGGCGCGGGTGATGGCTCCTTGGTTGGCGAGGGAGAGGATGATGGGGTAGAGGAGGGTGTTTTCGGTGACACTACCATCCAGCCCGAGCTCTCCAAATACATACCATTCCGACAAATCTCCCTCAAAATTACCCAGTGCTATCAGTGCAGCGATAGGGAGATCGAAATGTGATCCCTCTTTGCGCAGATCGCTGGGGGCGAGGTTGATGGTGAGCCGTTTAGGGGGGAACGTAAAGTCATTGCTTAAAAGAGCTGATTTGACACGCTCTTTGGACTCAGTGATGGCGGTGTTTGCCATGCCGACGATACTAAAAGCAGGCAGCCCTTTGGTCGCAGTGAATTGTACTTCGACGCTCTCAGCGTCAATCCCCTCAAATGTAGCACACCGTAATTGTTTCATGGATAGTCCAGAATATTATTTAACGGATATTGTAGCAAATAGGTGAGAGCAAGCGATAAATATTGCAAAACGCAATATTTATCTAAGCGTTATTTTTTCTCTTTGAGGGCTTTTTTATACTCTTTTTCGAATTTCTTGCGGCGGTTATAGGTGAGCTTTTCGATGAAAAGTTTTCCCTCTAAATGATCAATTTCATGCTGAATGGCGATGGCTAAAAGCTCATTAGCCTCTAAGGTACATGGTTCTCCATGGCGGTTCTGATACTGTAGCATGAGGGTTTCAAAGCGTTCAACATCTTCATAAAAACCGGGGACGCTTAGACACCCCTCCTGATAGAGGACATTTCCTTTGGGATCATGAATAACGGGATTAATAATCTCAATAAGATTCTCTTTGTTTTGTTCTCCCTCTTCATCGGGGATACAGAGAATCAGTGCACGGATGGGATTGGCTACCTGAATAGCCGCTAGCCCGATACCGTTGGAGCTCATCATGGTCTCAAACATATCATCCAAAAAACGGTGGAGAAGATCGTCGAAATTGACCACTGCAGATGAGCGGACTTTGAGTTGTTTGTTCGGATAGGTAATAATCGGGAGAATCATGGGGGCCTTACTGATTGCAAACCATATAACGAGCTGAGGAATCCTGATCTGCCGCTTCCATAGCATTAAGCGTGCAAACGAGAGTTTGATCAACTCCGATAGATGCTTTGAGCTCTGCGACACCGATGGCGATGCGCAATTGAATTTCCTGCTCAGCGAGGAAAAAATTACTGGAGGCTACAAGGTCGTAAAGCCGCTCAGAAGCCCGTTTGGCACTTTCGATATCGGTATGTTTGAGGACCATTGCAAAAACGCCCTCACCGAAATGTGCAACGATATCACTGCGTCTGGAAGTTTTAAGGAGCAAGCGCGCAACGGTGCGAATCATAAGTTGCTGTGCTTTTTCGCTTTGCATCGTATTTGCCGTCTCTTGGGAGAGGCGGACAAAAATCAGGGAACTTTTGTGTTTAAACTCATCGATGAGATTACGTTCTTGCTCAAGCTTGGCAATAAGGTAGCGTTTGTTGTAGACACCGTACTGATTATCAAAAATGGTCTCATTTTCTACTTGCTTGACGATGGTAGCGGTCTCTTCATAAATGCTTTTCATGTGGGTTACTTGTTTTTTCAAGATACCGCTGAGTTTACTGACGTCGTTCCCTAAAGATGCTATGAGATCGTTCGCCCCGGCTAGTGAGGGGATGTTTTTGATCTCTTCGCCCCGTTTTTCCAAAATCTTCTCCATCAAAGAGATATTTTTGTAGAGTGTTGCACTGAGCTGTAAAATACTTTTGACCGAAGAGAAACCTTGTTTGAGGGTTTTTTCGAGGGCTATACTCTTGTCGCTTTGATCATCTTCTTCAAACTCGAGAATTGATCCGATCTGGCGGCGTAAGCTTTCGCTTTTCTCATCCAAGATACGATCAAAATAGAGGGCAAAATTATTGGGGGTCGGGGGGAGATTATCGGAGATAAGGGCGGTTAAAACTTCTTTGGAAAAAATTTCAAGATCACTGGTTGGATCACCGAGTGATCCGGCACTGATGGAGTCTCCCTCCATCGTGTTTTTTTGGCGTTGTGAGCGTTTTAGATCACCAAGACTCGCCATATTTTAGCCTTTACTTCTCTTCTTTTTCTTTTTGGATCAATACTTCATCAATGATACCATATTCTACACCTTCTGCGGCTGACATAAAATTATCACGATCGGTATCTTTTTCGAGTTTTTTGATACTTTGTCCGCAGTTCTTTGCCAAAATCTCATTGAGTTCTGCTTTCATGCGCAAAATCTCTTTGGCTTGAATCTCGATATCGGTTGCCTGACCCTGAGCGCCGCCGAGAGGTTGGTGAATCATGATACGTGCATGAGGAAGCGCATATCGTTTCCCTTTAGCCCCTGAACTGAGCAAAAATGCTCCCATTGATGCGGCTTGACCGATACAGATCGTACTCACATCAGGACGGATGTAGTTCATCGTGTCGTAAATCGCCATTCCAGAGGTGATAACCCCCCCCGGAGAGTTGATGTAGAAATAGATATCTTTTTGTGGATCTTCCGCTTCCAAAAAGAGCATCTGTGCTACGATTGAAGAGGCAACCGGATCGTTTACTTCACCGCTAAGCATGATGATACGGTCTTTGAGAAGACGTGAATAAATATCATATGAGCGCTCGCCGCGCCCCGTTTTTTCAATGACGTAAGGGATGTAGCTCATCGTGATTACTTGATTTTATCGTTAAGCAATTTACTAAGAACACGATCTTCGATCATTGCCATTTGAATCGCAGGAAGGTAGCCTGATTCTTGGTAGTGCTTGTAGACTGCCGCAGGATCTTGACCCATTTGCATTGCTTCGTAATAAATGGTTTGCATCAATTCTTGTTCGTTGACGATGATGTTTTCCGCTTTAGCTAACGCGTCTACGATAAAGGTTGCTTTAACGGCACGGCACGCATCGTCACGGAACGTTTCGCGCATTGCTTTGACTTGTTCAGCATCGTTGCGGAGCTCTTCGAGTTGCGCTTCGCTGAGTTCACGCGCTTTTTTGTTCAATGCCATATCCATCTCTTGCTCAACGATGAATTCAGGAAGATCGATTGTGAATGCCGTTACGAATGTTTCCATCAATGAAGGTTTGAGGTCGTCGTTGTACATAACGCTCATCGCTTCGGTTTCTAGTTGTTCTTTAACTTTTTCTTTGAGCATTTCAACGCTGGCATCTTCATATCCAGGAAGCATTTTTTTCGCCAATTCGTCATCGACAGTTACCGCTTCTTTCGCTTGGATTGCGTTGATTTTCACTTTGAACTGTGCCGGTTTGCCAGCAAGTTTTGCTCCGCCGTAGTTTTCAGGGAAGGTAACATCGATGGTTTTCTCCTCCCCTTTTTTCATTCCGATTACCTGCTCTTCAAATCCAGGGATAAATTGGCCGCTTCCAAGACGAAGAGAGAAATCTTCCGCTTTTCCACCTTCGAATGCTTCGCCATCAACAAAACCTTCGAAATCAAGCAATGCACTGTCACCGCTAATCAACGCACGATCTTCATCAACATTTACGAGAGGTGCTTGAGCAGATGCGAGTTCTTCGATACGGGTCATGATCGCAGCATCATCGATTGCAGGTTTTGCAACTTCAGGAACCATAGCCGCATAATCGCCGAGTTCGATAGCAGGACGGGTTGCGATGATGACTTCAACATCGATACCGTTGTCGTTTTTTTCAAATTTAGCGATTTGAGGTTCACCGATGAGTGTATCCGCAGCGATGGCCATTTCTTTAAGTCCAGCGCTTAAAAGATCACGCAATGCTTGTGCTTCCGCATCTTGAACAAGGCGTTCGCCGTATTGCTTTTTCACGGCGCTTACCGGTACTTTGCCTTTACGGAAACCGGCAACTTTTGCCTCTTTAGAGAGCTGATTAGCGATTTTTTCGATGTTAGAATCGATTGTCCCGCGAGTGATAGCCGCGTTGATTTTCGCGTTGGCTGAGTCAATTTTGTTCGTAGTAATTTGCATTGAATCCCTTTTGTTAACGTCTCATATTAGACTAAATGGTGGCAATAATATCCAAAAAGGGTTAATGCTACGCTGAATTAAAATAAAAGCAAAGTAATGATAGAGTAATAGAGATAGTTTAATGACCAATATTTTTAACGATGAGAGAACCGATGTCAAAAGAAAATGAACAACAAAACTTTGAAGAAGCGGTCAAAACGATGATTCGCTATGTCGGTGAAGACGTTAATCGAGAAGGGTTGGAAAAAACTCCAAGCCGTGTTTTGAAAGCGTATGAATTTATGTTCGGCGGGTACAAAGAAGATCCTCAAACCATTTTAAATTCGGCGATGTTCGCGAGCAGCAACGATGAGATGGTTTTAGTCAAAGATATCGAGTTTTATTCGACGTGCGAACACCATCTTCTTCCGATTATCGGACGGGCCCATGTTGCTTATATCCCGAACGGAAAAGTGGTTGGGCTCTCCAAGATCCCTCGTGTTGTCGATGTCTTTGCGCGACGGATGCAGATTCAAGAGCAGTTGACCGAGCAGATCGCCGATGCATTGATGGAAGCGGTAGAGCCTAAAGGGGTTGCGGTGGTGATCCAAGCGCGCCATATGTGCATGGAGATGCGCGGAGTGGAAAAAATCTGCTCTACAACGACATCAAGTGCGTTACGAGGATTATTTAAAAAAGATGAAAAGACCCGAATGGAGTTTTTCAGCTTGATCAACTCTTCCAGCGGGAACCGTTACTAAACCATGCCGCTCAAAGCACTTCGCGGTCGTTTAGGGGTTGAAAAATTGACGACTGTATTCGGTACGGTGACCAAAATCAGCCCCACGGTTATTGTTGCCGAGGGGTTGCATGTCAGTATCGGTGATACGGTGCTGATGGTGTCAGAGATCAGCGGTGCAGAGGCACTCGGGATGGTGAGCGAGGTAGAGCGCAACCGTTTTTTTATTACCCCTTTTCGGTTTGTGGAAGGGTTCCGAGCCGGGGATAAAGTCTATCCGAATCAAAGCGGTATGATGATCGAAGTGGGTGAGGCGTTGCTCGGACGGGTAGTCGATCCCTTTATGAATCCGATAGACGGTAAAGGTCCTGTTTCCGGGACTCATCTCGAATCGATTATTAAAGCCCCTATTGCCGCAATGAAGCGGGGGATGATCGATGAGCCCTTCAGTGTCGGTGTCAAAACGATTGACGGACTCCTCACGTGCGGAAAAGGGCAGAAACTCGGTATCTTCGCCGGAAGCGGTGTGGGGAAATCGACCCTCATGGGGATGATCGTTCGTGGTGCCGATGCGCCCATCAAGGTGGTTGCCCTTATCGGTGAGCGGGGACGTGAGGTTCCCGAATTTATCGAAAAATCTCTCGGAGGCAATCTCGAAAATACCGTCCTTGTTGTCGCAACCAGTGATGATTCGCCGTTGATGCGAAAATACGGGGCGTTTAGTGCGATGAGTGTGGCGGAATATTTTAAAGCGCAAGGGCACGATGTATTGTTCATGATGGACTCGGTAACCCGTTTTGCAATGGCACAGCGTGAAATTGGTCTTGCATTGGGCGAGCCTCCTACCTCAAAAGGGTATCCGCCATCGTCGTTGACGCTCTTGCCGCAGTTGATGGAGCGTGCCGGAAAAGAGGAAGGGAACGGTTCGATTACCGCCTTTTTCACCGTGTTGGTAGAGGGGGATGATATGAGCGATCCGATCGCCGATCAGTCACGCTCGATTCTCGACGGTCACATCGTACTCTCGCGTGAACTTACCGATTTTGGAATCTATCCACCAATCCATATTCTCAACTCTGCATCGCGTGTAATGAACGATATTATCTCGCCGGAACATTTTGCCGCAGTGCGCCGTTTTCGTCGCCTCTATACACTTTTAAAAGAGAATGAGATGCTGATCCGTATCGGAGCCTATGTCAAAGGTACCGATAAAGAGCTCGATGAGGCGATCAATAAAAAAGAGAAGATGGAAGCATTTCTATCCCAAGGTGCAAAATTCAAAAGCGATTTTAATGAGACGGTTGATCAGATGATAGCATTAATGGGGAATTGACACATACCTTAAGCCTTCCTAAACATAAAAAACCCTTAAGGTTACTATAACGTCGTTTGCACTATTATCCCAAAAGTTAAAGAAGACTAAATTAGTCTTTTATTTAGAACCCTAGTATAGGAGCATTATATGCAAGTCTATTTGGACAACAACGCGACAACGATGGTCGATCCTGCCGTCGTAGAGGCGATGGTTCCGTATTTTAGTGAGATTTACGGAAACCCGAACTCACTGCATCGTTTTGGTACCGCATCACACCCTGCGATTACAAAAGCGATTAATCAGATGTACAAAGCGATTAACGCGAGCGATAAAGATGATATTATTTTTACCTCATGCGCTACCGAATCGAACAACTGGGTCTTGAAATCGGTATGGATTGATAAGATTGTAAACGGGGATAAAAACCATATCGTTACCAGTGAAATCGAACATCCCTCCGTCCTCTCTACCTGTAGATTCCTCGAGGAACAAGGGGTCAAAGTAACCTATCTTCCGGTGAACGATCAAGGGATTGTTGAAGCCCATACGCTTCGTAGTTTCATTACCGATAAAACGGCGCTTGTCTCCATCATGTGGGCAAACAACGAAACAGGGATGATCTTCCCGATCAAAGAGATGGGTGAAATCTGTAAAGAGAAAGGGGTTCTTTTCCATACAGATGCGGTTCAGGCTGTCGGTAAAATTCCGGTTGATATGCAAGAAGTTCATGTTGATTTTTTATCAATGTCCGCCCATAAATTTCACGGTCCTAAAGGGATCGGAGCCTTGTATATCCGCAATTCGGAAGCGCTTACCCCATTGTTACACGGCGGAGAACATATGGGAGGACGCCGATCGGGTACTCTCAATGTCCCTTATATTGTAGGGATGGGAAAAGCGATCGAGCTGGCAACAGAGAATATCGCTGAAAAAATGGGTTTAATCCGTGCTAAACGTGACCGCTTGGAAGATGCGCTACTCTCAGGGCTCAGTGACGTAATGGTCGTCGGAAACCGCGAGAACCGAACACCGAATACGATTTTGATCTCCATTCGCGGGGTTGAAGGGGAGGGGATGTTGTGGGATCTGAACAATGCTCTCATCGGTGCCTCTACCGGTTCGGCCTGTGCCTCGGAAGATCTCGAAGCAAATACGGTCATGCTGGCGATCGGTGCCGATAATGAGTTAGCCCATACGGGGATTCGTTTGAGCCTCAGCCGTTTTACGACAGACGCGGAGATCGATTATGTGATCGAGCGTTTTAGAGGCGCTGTTTTAAGATTACGCGCTATTTCAAGTTCGTATGCAATTGTACAACCCACTGCCGGCGGTGAAGCAACCGCATGCGGAATACATCACTAAAGGATTCTATTATGGCAAAAAACGATTTATTGGGCGGATCTCTTTGGGATCAGTATTCTGACAAAGTAACAACATTAATGAACAACCCTAACAATCAAGGGGAGATCACTCAAGAGGAGTGTGACGCGGCAGGACACAAGCTTATTGTTGCCGATTTCGGAGCGGAGAGCTGCGGCGATGCCGTTCGTTTGTATTGGGAAGTGGACCCTGCGACTGATACGATTGTAAAATCAAAATTTAAAAGTTTTGGCTGCGGTACGGCGATTGCAAGTTCGGATATGATGGCAGAGCTCTGTATCGGAAAGACGGTACAAGAAGCGGTTAAAATTACCAATATCGATGTCGAAAAATCACTCCGTGATGACCCTGAAATACCGGCTGTTCCACCGCAAAAAATGCACTGTTCCGTTATGGCGTACGACGTTATCAAAAAAGCGGCGGGGCTTTATCTCGGCGTTGATGAGAGCAGTTTTGAAGATGAGATTATCGTGTGCGAATGTGCCCGCGTCAGTCTTGGAACACTTCGTGAAGTGATCAAGCTCAATGATCTCAAAACCATCGAGCAAGTGACCGATTACACTAAAGCGGGCGGATTCTGTAAATCGTGTATCAAACCGGGCGGACATGAAGCGCGTGAGTATTATCTTGTGGATATCCTTGCCGATGTACGCGCTGAAATGGATCAGGAAAAAATGCGCAATGCGGCAGATGCCGGAGCGCATGGTGATTTCGAAGCGATGACATTGGTTCAAAAGATCAAAGCGATTGACAGCGTAGTCGATGAGTCAATTCGTCAGTTTTTGATTATGGACGGCGGAAATATGGAGGTTATCGATATCAAAGATTCTCCTGATTATATCGACGTGTATATTCGCTATTTGGGTGCCTGTAACGGCTGTGCGAGTTCAAGTACGGGGACATTGTACGCTATTGAAGCGACGCTTAAAGAGAAACTTTCACAGAAAATCCGCGTTCTTCCAATCTAACTATTTATACTTTTCCGTTCGTGGTGAGCTTGTCGAACCATGAACTGCCCTTCAACAGGCTCAGGGCGAACGGAAAAATCTCTAAAAATTCTTATCAAACCAATCCGCTACCTGACTTCGTATCGTATGTCGCAACTGAATCCCTGCAATAAAGTTGTTGTGCTGTGCTTTGTTCAGCAAGCTCACAAGGGCATTGCGTCGTTTGGAGAGGAACGGATGGTCGATTTGTCCCGGGTCACCCATGACCACGAGGCGTGTTTCATCTCCCATGCGGGTTCCGATCAGTTTGAGAGTGGCATTGGTCATGTTTTGTGCTTCGTCGATGATTACAAATTTGCGTGAAATGGTTGTTCCCCGCATATGGGCGATATCCATGACCTCGATATTGTATTTTTTCATAAACACTTCGGTGGCGTTTTCCCGTTTCACCGAGTTAGTATTGCCGGTATACTCGACGCGTGCATCGATGGAGCGTTTGCTTTGGTGCTCAATCGTAAAGTTGACGGCAGCATAAAGGGGATACATGAAAAAGCCGAGCTTTTGCTCCTCATCCCCTTTTCGAAATCCAAGTTCCGCTTGCTGATCGTTCGAAGTCACGGTATTACGGGCATAGACGATCCCCTCTACAATTCCCTCTTCGACCAGTTCCAGCCCAGCTTGGAGGGCAACGAGGGTTTTTCCCGATCCGGTTGAACCGGAGACAACGCTAACATAGTTTTGCGGATGGGTCATCATTGCGTAATAAAACTTTTGCTCCAGATTCAGAGGACGGACAAACTCTTCGTTGAAGTGTTCCCCGAAACGTCGATCGAAATCACACCACTCGATTTGGTTATTGAAGCTGAATGCGTGACGTTGGATTCCCGTTTCATACATCTCAGAGGTGGTGCTGAGTGCCTTTTGGACAAAAGTGATTTGGTCAAAATTATGGTGTTCGACACCCTCCGGGATTGCCGGAGTCTCTTCATACTCATACGTGTAAGTAAAATCGATTTGTTCCGGTGCTTCGACACTGCTGTTGCGGATACTCTGGGTACGGATTCCCCGAATCTCGGCGGCGATGCGAAAGGACATATCATTGCTAAGGAGGGTAAGGTCGTAATCATCGGCAATCTCACCGATTTTGGCATCATTGATCCCTTTCGGCTCTGAAAAATTGTGAGATATACGGTAATTTTCACGGTGGACGATAAAGAGGTCGATGAGATTCGCCTCACCTCCGTGGAGGGAGCGATCATAATTGAGGGCTAACCGGTAGTAACGGTCATTTTTACATGCATCCATATCAACATGCTTGCGAACACACTCAGGAAGCTCTATAAAACTGATCGGCTCGCCCCATGCAGCATCAGCAAGGCGGAAAAATTCCCGAGCCTGAAAGCCCGCTTCGGAGCGCATATCGTCTTTTTTACTGTTGAGTTCAGCCAAAACGATGTTAGTGATAACGATACCGTTGTGATTTTCATCACTGATTCGTAAAATGTTGGTGGGATCATCTAAAATAACGGAAGTGTCAAGGAGATAGCAGTTTTGAGTCGTACTCAGCACAAAGAACCCTTTTTATAGGAATTCTTTATGGTAGTGAAAGAAAGCTTAAATATTTATACGTAGTAGTTTTTTACGCCGTTCATTGTTGAACCCATGTTGAGCAGTAGCATATCGGCAACGACAAGTGCCGCCATGGATTCGGCAACGACAGAACCGCGTACAGCGACGCAGGGATCATGACGACCTTTGAGAGAGACATTGATAGACTCATTATGGGTATCGATACTTTCTTGGTCGATGAAAATCGACGGGGTCGGTTTGAAGTGAACGCGCAAGATGACATCATCCCCGTTGCTCATCCCCCCTAAAATGCCACCGGAGTGATTGGTTTTAAAACCATCTGGAGTGATTGGGTCGTTATTTTGGCTGGCGAGGAGCTCTGCACTGTGAATTCCCTCGCCGATTTCAACCGCTTTGACGGCATTGATTCCCATCATTGCCTCTGCCAACACTGCATCGAGTTTGTAATAAAGCCCCTGTCCTAAGCCGATAGGAAGATGTGAAATTTTGACTGTAGCAACGCCTCCGACCGAATCATGAGCATTTTTAGCCGTTAAAATTGCCGCTTTTTGAGCCTCTTCTACGCTCGCGTCAAGGGCATAGATAGGGCTGTTTTTTGGATACGAGAAATCCAGACTTTGTGCCTCGATGCCGTGGATAGCACTGATACCGCTGGCAAACTCGATCCCCAAAGAACGGAGCATGAGTTTCGCAATCGCTCCTCCCGCAACGCGCGCCGCCGTTTCGCGTGCTGATGAGCGTCCGCCGCCGCGATAGTCGCGGAGACCGTATTTGTGAAAATAGGTAAAGTCTGCATGACCCGGACGAAAAATATCTTTGACATTGCTGTAATCACCGCTCTTTTGGTCGGTGTTGTAGATCACCATCGCTATCGGTGTTCCGGTGCTAAATCCTTCGAATACGCCGCTGAGGATCTCAACTTTATCCTCTTCTTTGCGTGCGGTAGCAAACTCGTTCTGCCCCGGTTTGCGGCGATCGAGTTCGCTTTGAATAAACGCTTCATCGATTTCGAGTCCGGCAGGGACACCGTCGAGAACACAGCCGATCGCTTTGCCGTGGGATTCGCCGAATGTTGTTATGGTAAAACGTTCACCAAACCGATTCATTTGAGCTCCTTTGACAGCATCTCAAGGGCGATTTGCGCCGCCTCTTGCTGGGCTTGTTTTTTACTTTTTCCCTGAGCGGAGGCGTATCGCTTGCCGTCGATGATAACGGCAACTTCAAACTCTTTTTTATGATCGGGGCCGTGAGCGGCGATGAGCTGATATTCGGGAGTGGTTCCGTAATGGGCTTGGGTCAGCTCTTGGAGAGAAGTTTTATAGTCTTTAAAGAGTGAATCGAGCGAAATATCAGGATGGACGTGTTCGAGGAGATCAATGGTAATCTCCTGCACTTTGCCCAAACCGGTTTCGAGGTAGATTGCCCCCATGAGTGCTTCAAACGCATTCGAGAGGAGTGAGCTTTTGGTTCGACCGCTGTTGTTCTCTTCGGCATTGGAGAGATAGATATATCCTCCAAGATCCAAGTGGAGGGCGAGAGCGGTAAAACCCTCTTCGTTGACGAGTGATGCGCGCATTTTTGAGAGTTTCCCCTCGTCGTATCCGCGAAATTTGCTATAGAGGTATTCACCGACGATGAGATCGAGTACCGCATCTCCCAAAAACTCCAAGCGCTCATTATTGTAGGGCTGTTTGTAGCTTTTATGCGTCAGCGCTTCAATAAGGAGCTCTTTGTTTTGAAATGTGTACCCTAAGCGTTCTTGCAGGGTGGTTAAGTTATCCATTAGTGATTTAATCCTTTTTTAAATTTTTCCGCTTTCATCATTTTAACACGGATTGGGAGCAAAGCCCCCCATCCTACGCTAACGCTGAGTTCTCTTCGGCAGAGAGCCTACGCACGCTTGCGTACTTCTATTTTAAAGCGTTTTTATACTTTTCCGCCTCTTCGCGGGCGATTTGGTCACATTGCTCATTTTCGGGATGACCGTTATGTCCTCGAACCCATACGCCGTTGATACGGTGGCCTCTAGAGACTTTGATATATTCTTGCCAGAGGTCGGGGTTTTTGACTTTGGCAAAGTTCCGTTTGACCCACCCCTCCAGCCACTCGTTAATCCCTCGGATCACATAGCTCGAATCGGAGATTACGGTGACGTCGCACGGTTCTTTGATCGCACGAAGACCTTCTATCACCCCGAGGAGTTCCATCCGATTATTCGTCGTATGCTCTTCCCCGCCGCTAATAATCCGTTCTTTATCGCCGTAGCGCAGAATCGCTCCAAATCCCCCCGGTCCGGGATTACCCAATGCCGAGCCATCACTGAAGAGAGTTATTTTCTTCAAACCGTTCCTTTGAGAGATTCATTATGTTTTGTACGGTATCAATCGCATGACAGTGAGGACAGCGGTGAAACGGTAAAAACGAGATTTGGTTACACGCATCACACGTATATTCAAATTCCAGTGTTGCTTTGCCTGCACCGCAGCGGCGTAATGCGATCAGGGTGTCAAGCTCGAAAATCGAGCTTCCCTCTGCCAGCTCTACTGAGCTTTTTGCACTGAAAAGCTCACGCAGATAGGTGTTGCTTGCAATTATATCCAAATCGAGATTTTCATCCCCTACACGCCACAATACATCGCTGAGCCGTTCGCTGAGGGATTGATCGAAATGTTTCCACGCCAAAAGCGGACGATACGTAAAAAGCCATTCATACACCATATACCCTAAACAGTGATGGGTTTCGTAAAATGCAATCAACCGGTGCGCTTTTTCATCGATACTGATACGGTGATCGCTAATGAGAAGTTTGCATTCCAAATAGAATTTTTCATTGATCGTTTCGGGTGAGAGTTCTTGTAGGGACTCCATGACTTCTAGCGCTTTATCGTATTGCTGAAGTTGTTCATAGATGAGGACTAAAAAATGGAGTGCTTGGGGTGTTCTGGGTGCATTGCTTAGAATTTGGAGAAAACTCTGACGGGAACGTTCTAAAAATCCTGCTTTGAAAAAACTTTTTCCTAACAGTAATAAAGCGTCTTTTTGAAAGATGGGATCACGATTTTTTGAGAGGAGGGCGTGATAGATTTCAACGCTCTTTTCATAGTTCCCTTGATGCTCAAAGCTTTGTGCCAGTAAAAGCCATGATTCGCTGGTGAGGGAGTTGCTCTGCACTTGCTCAGAGAGTTTTGCCTCTTCTTCAAGCGATTCGAATTTTCCTAAAAATGATTCGAGATCACGATGCTCTCGGGATGTTTTGTATCGTCCCCACCAGTAGCTCAAAAACGAGAGAATAAAGAGGAGGATAAAAAAAACGACAACACCAAAAAGGGGATCGCGAAATTCAATAAAAAAAGTGTCCATGACGTATTATAGCTTTTGAAAGGTTATTTCGAGAATGGTTCGTGTTTTTGGATCGATCCGGTAGTGTACTGAGGGCTCATTATCGTAAGAACAAAGGGCATTAGGGCATGTCAATGTTTTAGCTTGAGGCAATGAATCACCCAGTCCGAGGTTCCGTTTGTTTTTAACCTGCGGGTTGAGGATATGGATTGCGGCGATTTTCTTACCCGAAGCATCGGACACGATTTGGGCGATGAGTCCATCCCCCCGTTTCATTTGGTAGATGATCTCGGGGTACTGAGGGGAAATTCGACTCAGTTTTTCAAACTCAAAACCGTGCAAAGAAGTACTGATTTGCTCGAATGGGGTATCGGGATGGATCGCACCGAGACCCTCTTCACTGATGGTGAGCGGATAGGGGAGAGTGGTATTAGTGCTGTTGCATCCGATGAGCAAAAAAGCGAGGAAAAGGATACGCGTGATCAAAAGACTCTCTCCACCATCAGTTGGAGGGAGACACGTCCGTTCCATTCATTTTTATTTACTGTATAGCTGCACGACATTTTTTTATTTTCGGGGCATTCGAGTGTTCGCCGAAATGCGATCAGTTCGAGTGTTTTTGGACTCACAGCAGAGGGGCGGAGTTCGATACGGCTGTGCGATTGGTCGCTACCGAACAGTTTTACGGTTACAACATCGGCCTCACGGATCAGAAACCTCGGGCGGGGATTTCCCTCACCGTAGGGTTCGAATCGCTCCAACAGCTCTAAAAGCTGAAAATTGATCATCTCATGTTCCAGCTCACCGACGATCTCATTGTGGGGAATGAAATCAGAAGGATTAACACTTTTTGCCGCTTCATTGATTCCAAGACGAAATGCGCTTACCGTATCACTGCTCATCGAAAGTCCTGCCGCCATTTTGTGACCGCCGAATTTTTGCAGATGTTTCTCTTGGGATTTGATGAGGGTATAGAGATCGACATTACCGATGCTCCGACCGGAGCCTTTGGCAATACCGTTGTGAATACTGAGGACAATGGCAGGTTTTTGAAAATGGTTGACGAGGCGTGATGCCACGATCCCGACGACCCCTTCATTCCAGTGCTCACCGACTACGACTATGATTGAATCATCACGGTTTACGTGTACCATTGCTTCGGCGGTATTTTGCGCTTCGGTCTCTTTGCGCAAGGTATTGAGGGCGCTGAGAAGTTCGAACTGATGGTATGCCCTCTCGCTGGTGTCGGCCAAGAGAAAATCCAAAGCGATCGAAGCATCTTCGAGCCGTCCTGCCGAGTTGATACGCGGAGCGATTTGAAATGCGATATCTTCAGAGGAGACATTGGAGCGGTTTAGAAAATCACGTATAAGGAGAAACGGAGAGAGGGATGACGTTTGCATCATCTCTAACCCTGTCTTGACAATAGCACGATTAATCCCTATGAGCGGCATGACATCGGCGATAATTGCGAGAGCGAGAAAGGGAAAAAACTGACGCATATCGATGGTGAGGTTTAGTTCTTGTTTCACTAGCCCCATGAGCAGCCAACCCACTTGCGCACCGCATATCTCTTTAAACGGATAGGGACAATCGGGCTGTTTCGGGTTGATAATGGCATAAGCGTCCGGGAGGATGTCACCAGGGGTGTGATGATCGGTAATGATCAGATCGATTCCCCGTAACCTGCACACTTCTGCGGCTTCTATGGCATTGATCCCGTTGTCGACGGTAAAGATGACATCCGCATCGAGACGCTCGAGTACATTTTTAGAGACCCCATACCCATCACTAAATCGGTTCGGTATGGTAGTAATTAGAGGGTAGGGGATGAGGTCGAAAAAACGTTTGACGATTGCGGTCGAGGTGACGCCATCCACATCGTAATCGCCGACCAGAGCGATACGTTCATTGTTACGGATAGCACGAGCTAAACGCTCGGCACCTTTTTTGGCATCTTTGAGATTATTGGGGTGGGGTATATCGGAGAGTTTCTCGCTTTGCGCCTCAAAACGGTGCGCTAAAAAACTCCCTAGAGAGGTATGATCGAGAAGGGGTACTTCAGGCAGGGTTGACATGCGCGAATGTTGCTTTCACAAATCCGAGGATGGAAGCATTCGGACTTTGGAGACGAGAGGTGAATTCAGGATGAAATTGTACCCCCAAAAACCATGGATGATTTGGAATCTCAACCGCTTCGATCAAACCATGTGATTCACCGGTAACGACCATTCCCGCCGCTTCGAGTGCTGCACGATAGGTCGGATTGGCTTCGTAACGGTGACGGTGACGCTCATAAATCAGTGCTTCGTTGTTATAGGCAGTACGAAGGTTTGACCCCTCTTTCGTTTCACACGGGTATTCGCCCAGACGGAGTGTTCCTCCCATCGGCGAGTGGTGGGTTCGAAGCTGAGTTTCACCTGATTGGTCGATGAAATTATCGATTAGATAAATCATTGGATGGGTCGTTTTCGGGTTAAACTCGATGGAATTGGCATCAGCATAGCCTAAAACATTGCGTGCGTATTCGACGATGGAGAGCTGCATTCCCAAACAGATTCCCAAATACGGGATTTTATTTTCACGGGCGTAGCGAATCGCTTCGATTTTCCCTTCAACTCCACGGTTACCGAAACCGCCGGCAACGAGAACCGAATCACAGTCGCGTAACAGTGCTTCTGCCCCTTGCGTTTCGATTTTTTCACTGTCAATCCAGTTGATCGCTACGCGGGTATCGAGATGCGCTCCCGAATGGATAAGCGCTTCGATGAGCGATTTATACGACTCTTTGAGTTCCAGATATTTACCGACAAATCCGATGGTAACATGGTGTTTTGGAGAGACAATCTTTTTGACCAATGAATCCCACTGTTCCATATCGGGTTTAAGTTCTCCAAGACTGAGCTCTTTAGCGATCGGGGCAAGGATATTTTGTTGTAAAAAGCTCAATGGTACTGCATAAATGGTTTGCTCATCCATTGCTTCGATGATACTGTCCGAGCTGACGTCACAGGCGAGGGCAAGTTTCTTTTTAAAGGTTCTTGGGAGTTTTTCTTCACTACGGGCGATAATCATCTGTGGGGTGATTCCGATACGACGAAGCTCCTGCACTGAGTGCTGGGTCGGTTTGCTTTTGTGCTCACCAGCCGCTTTGATGAACGGGATGAGGGTAACATGGATGAAAAATGTCCCTTCTACCTCGTCATCGTGTTTCATGGTGCGAATCGCTTCCATAAACGGCAATCCCTCGATGTCTCCGACGGTACCGCCGAGCTCAACAACAAGAATCTCATGTCCCTCACCGGCTTTTTTAATACGATCAACAATTTCTCCGACGATATGAGGAACAACCTGAATCGTCTGCCCCAAATACCCGCCGCTGCGCTCACGTTCGATAACCGAGCTGTAGACTTGACCCGTCGTGAAGTTGCTGGTGCGTAAAAAAGATGCGTCGAGAAAACGTTCGTAGTTTCCAATGTCCAAATCCGTTTCGGCACCATCTTGGGTTACGAATACTTCACCGTGTTCCAGTGGGCTCATGGTTCCCGGGTCAACGTTGATATACGGATCGATTTTGAGCATTCCGACTTGTTTGCCGGAGTGTTTGAGTAACGCTCCGATACTGGCTGCCGTAATCCCTTTTCCGAGTGAACTGAGTACACCGCCGGTTACAAAAATATATTTGGTCATTGAATCATTCCTTAGCTATTAGCGTTTTTACGATGGGGTTAAATGGGTCGTAGTGATCCAAAACGTCGACAAATTGCCGCTCTTCTTAAGGAACGTATTATATACTTTTAAGACTTATAAAAATGTTTGACAAATTGGAAATTAGTGGAATCGGTACTTTATTACATCACAATAGCTTTGGGAATGTCGATTGTTGTCAATCTTGTCCTCAAGCGATTTGGAATTTCGCCGATTATCGGTTACATTTTGACCGGTGTGACGGTTGCGTACGGATTCGATTTACGTCACATGGCCGATTCGCATACCTTAGAGATGATTGCCGAATTCGGTGTGGTTTTTTTGATGTTTACGATCGGACTGGAAGTGTCGTTGCAACGCCTTTCAACGATGAAAACCGATGTCTTTTTTAACGGTTCGCTTCAAGTTCTTCTCTCTGCGGGCATCTTTTTTTCTTTTGCGTACGGAGTATTCGGAATTTCATTAGAAACGGCATTGATTATTTCGATGGCATTGTCGCTCTCTTCGACCGCAGTCGTTTTGAGTTATCTCAAATCGACCAAAGAGATTGCCCGTCCCTATGGCCAAAAGTCGACCGGGATTTTGATTTTTCAAGATATTGCCGTTATCCCGATCTTAATTTTGATCGGATTTTTAAGCTCAAACGGTAAAGATATCAGTGATGTATTACTTCAAACGGCGATTAGTGCGTTGGTCATTGTAGGATTGTTGTTTATCGTAGGCAAGAGAATGATGACATGGTTGCTCCATTTCTCCTCTTCGAGTGAAGTGGACGAACTGTTTATGGGTTCGGTTTTGGTTATTGTTGTGGCTTCTTCCCTGTTAGCTTCGTATGCCGGATTTACCTACTCTCTTGGGGCATTTGTCGCGGGGATGATTATTGCTGAAACCCGTTATCACCATAAAGTTGAATCCGATATCGCACCGTTTAAAGATTTATTGCTCGGAACCTTTTTTGTTACGGTCGGGATGAAGATCGATTTGGCACTGTTTGTAACCCATTTATCTGAGATTATGATAATCCTCTTGGGGGTTTTGATCGTTAAGGCGATAATTATTTATGGAGTTATCCGTATCTATTCCCAAGCCAAAATCGCATTTAAAACCGCTATTGCCCTTTCGCAGGTCGGAGAGTTCTCCTTTGCAATTTTTGCACTTGCGGGGAATAACAAGCTTATTCCCGATGAACTTTCTCAGATTTTGGTATTGGTCATTGTCTTATCGATTGTAGCTACCCCTATAATTTTGGCAAATTTGTCGAAGATCAGCAGCTATTTTTTCAAAGATATCAGCGTTACCGAAACGTTTGCCATGTTGCCCGGACGTAAAAATCATGTTATCGTCTGCGGCTACGGGGTTGTGGGAAAATTCGTGGCTAAAGCATTGAAGGCCGAGGGGGTCGATTACGTTGTTGCCGACAACAGCTATAAACACGTCGAAGAGGCGCTTCGTGATGGGCAAGAGGTCTATTTTGGGGATATGTCTAAAAGCGCTATTTTGGATAAATTGTGTACCAAAGAGTCGGTAAGTGTTATCGTCACACTCGATAATTTGGACAAAAAGAGACTTATTTGTGAAACGATTATCCGTTATGCGCCGAATGTGAAACTGGTAGTTAAAGTGATCAGTTTAGAAGAAAAGCGTGCCCTTCGAGGACTTCCCATCTCCATCACGATCGATGGAAAGAGAGAAGTGGCGGCACGCTTGGTCAGCGAAGCGCTTTATTGCGATCTTTAAGGTTTTTGTTCAGTGACGAGCCATTGAAGATAGCGTATCGACCACTCTAAATCTTCTATTGCAGTATCGACCGCTTCGAGAGGCTGATCGAGTTGGCTTTTGAGTTCTTTTAGGCGTTGTTTGAGATACTGTGCCATATGGTAGTAGGTGTTAAGAGAGGTGTCGTCTTGGGCTTTGATAATTAAATCTTCCAAAGTCGCAACCAACTCTTTTTCATTGGGGAAAATATTTCCCGCTTTACGAAGAGTTCGCTGTACCTTTTGGAGGTGCTCCATATCGACTTTGAAATTATCGGTATTGTTCATTTTTTTCCTTGGATACGCCACGCGAGCAAAGCCCACGTGGCTACGCTAACGCTGAGTTCTCTTCGGCAGAGAGCCCCCATGCACGCTTGCGTACATAATGTTAATTTCCTCGAGAACCGGGCTTGATCGCGTCTGAACCATCCGCACACAATGGGCAATTTTCCGGTGCATACATCTCAAAATCGAAATCAGCGAGGGCGAAAAGAGGTTTATCCGCAGGTAAAGCACAGTTGGTTTTACGATCCAAGGCGCTTCCGTCACGTTTGCAAAACCCACGGTTAGCGAGGGCTGCGAAACCTACCACGACACCGCCGAGGGCTTCGATAGCCTTTGCCGCTTCCATAGCAGACCCGCCGGTGGTGATGATGTCTTCACAGATGAGGACTTTCTCACCCGGAGTGATTTCAAAACCGCGACGAATCTGCATTTCACCATTGACACGCTCTGCAAAAATCGAACGTTTATCGAGTGCTGTCGCGAGGGCAAATCCTGCGATGAGTCCACCGAGTGCCGGAGCACAAACGGTATCAATTTCGATCCCATTTTTTTGAATATTAGCGGCTAGCGCATCCGCGAGAAGCTTTGCGGTGCGAGGTTGCTCCAACACTTTTGCCGATTGGAGGTAATACGCAGAGTGATTGCCCGAGCTGAGTTTAAAATGCCCTTCAAGCATTGCGCTTGCATCGAGATAGATTTGTTTGATATCCATTAGGGTTATACCGTCAAGATGTCTTGCTCTTTACTTTTGAGCAATTCTTCGATTTTGGCGATAAATTTATCGGTGATCTTTTGGACTTTATCCTGAGCCCCTTTGGACTCATCGGCGGTTACCAGTTTGTCTTTTTCGAGTACTTTGATTTTATCGTTTGCTTTTTTGCGGTCATTACGTACGGCAACTTTTGCATCTTCCGCCATTCCACGTGCTTTTTTCGCGGTATCGTGACGCTGATCTACGGTCATCGCAGGGAAGAAAAGTTTGATATCGGTTCCGTTATTGTTCGGATTGACTCCGATATCGGCTTTCATGATCGCTTTTTCGATTACTGAGAGCATCGATTTATCCCACGGAGAGATCGTAATAGTCGTAGCATCGGTAGCAAGAACACTTGCGGCTTGATCGATAGGAGTCAGCGAACCGTAGTTGTCAACGCGAACATTATCCAAGATTTTAGTGGTGACACGTCCGGTGCGGAGTGTGCGGAAGTTGCTGAGAAGATGCTCACAGCTTCCTTGCATTTTTTCTTCGCAAAATTGATACACTTCGTTTAACATGAAATTCCCCTTCGTCTTATTTGGTAATATTGGTATCGTTTACGATATCGATCGTAGGTGCGGCAACCTCAGTCGTCTCAACCATAGCGTCGACAACCGAAGCATTTTTTTGTTGAGCGTAGAAATAACCCAATGCGATTGTGTTCACCACAAAAACAAATCCGAGGAAAAAGGTCACTTTAGCCAAAAAGCTCCCCGGTCCTTTAGCCCCGAAAACTGATTCGTTAGAACCGCTGTATGCTCCCAAGCCGATGCTGGAACTTTTTTGCAAAAGTACGGCGATAGTGATCATTACTACGAGTACGATTTGCACGATGAGCAGAATACCTGTCATGTTAATCCTTAAATAATAAAAAAGTTCGCGATTATAGCACAGTGTTGATTAGAGGGTGATGAAGCTCTTTTTTAAACCGATTAGGATTAAAATACCCTTTTTACAAAAAGGAAAACGGTTATGTGCAAAAAATGTCCCCACAAGAAAAAAGTAGCCTATGCCATTGCAATCGTTGTCTCAACGGTAGCCTATTACTTTATCTTTACGCAATTTTAGATTAGCGATCAATTTTCTTTAAGAGAGTGAATAAAAATTACTATAAATGAGAGTCAAATTAATGGATACAAAACGACTGATAGTGTTTGGCGGTATTATTGTTGCAATCGTTATAGGGATGAGTTTTTTTTCTCCAAAGCCTCAGAAAAAGGAGAGTACAGGCGACGTTAAAGCGGTTGTCTCTGTCAGTACCTTCTCTCTGTTCGAAGTTGCCAATGCTGTTGCCGGTGATGCTCTTGATATCCGTTCCATTGTTCCATTGGGGAGCGATGCTCATATGTTTTCTCCTAATCCGACTCAGGTTGCCGAGATTTCAGGTGCGGCGTTGTTTATCTATAACGGTGCAGGATTTGAGACATGGGCCGAAAATCTGATAAACACCCTCCCTGAAACGACGCAGGTTATCGACATGAGCCACTATATGACTTTGATGAAAAGCAAAGAAGATCACCACGATGAAGCAGAACATGAGGGGGAAGAGACTCATGATCACGGAGCGTCTGATCCTCACTATTGGCTCGATATCGACAATATGATCAAAATGACCCAAACATTGGATACACAATTCTCAAAACTTGCCCCTCTCAAAGCGGAGTATTTTCATCACAATGCACGTGCCTATATTACCGAACTCCAAAAACTCAAATTAGAATACACAACAGGCTTGGCGGAGTGTAAAAATCGTGCCCTTATCTCAAATCACGACGCATTCGGTTATTTGGCAAATGCCAATAAATTGGAAAATGTGTCTGTTATCGGATTGTCCAGTGATGAGCAGCCGAGCGCACAGACGGTAGCCCATGTGGTCGAAGTAGTTAAAAAATACGGGATGAAAACGATCTTTTTTGAAGAGATGATCAACGATAACGTCTCTCAAACCATTGCACGCGAAACGGGGGCGAAGGCTCTCTCCCTCCAACCGCTGGAAAATATTAGCCAAGATGAGTTAAAATCGCATCAAACGTATCTCTCGATAATGCGAGAGAACCTAAAAAAATTACGTGAAGCTATGGAGTGCCGTTGAAATTTTCCCCGAGTCTTTTCGAAGTGAACAGCCTCAATTTTGAGAGACAGGGCAATCTTGTCCTCAAAGGGGCAACATTTCAAATTCTGCCGGGGGAATATTGTGCCATTATCGGCCCTAACGGCGGAGGGAAAACAACCCTTGTCCGTCTTTTGTTGGGTCTCGAAAAACCGACATCTGGTGCGATTAAACTTTTCGGAATGGCTCAAAATCGTTTCCGAGACTGGAACCGTATCGGCTATGTTCCTCAGCGTTCCGCTCTGGTGGACAGCACTTTTCCGGCAACGGTGCGTGAAGTGGTCGGGATGGGTCGATACGCCGTGAGGGGAATTTTGGGATTTGAATCGGACGAAGATAAAGCCTCGATTAGTGAGGCGATGGAGTTGATGGGGGTGCAGGATTTATCGGATCGTCTGATCGGTAACCTCTCCGGCGGTCAGCGCCAGCGAGTGATGATCGCTCGCGCACTTGCTTCTAACCCGGATGTATTGATTGTTGATGAGCCCAATACGGGGGTTGATGTTGAATCCCAGCACCGTTTCTACGAACTGCTCCGTACCCTTAACCGTACCAAAAAAATGTCTATCCTCTTTATTACTCACGATATCGGAGTAATTGCCGAGGATATTACCCGTGTCTTGTTTGTCAACCAAACACTGCTCGTTTCCAAAAATCCTGCTGAAATGATCCGATGTGATGAGATGAGCCGACTCTACGGCACACCGGCACACGTTGTATGTCATAATCATTGAAGGGGGTAACGAATGTTGGAAATGTTTAATTACCCCTTTATGCAGCGGGCGTTTATCGCGGGATTGATGATAGCGGTTTTAGCGGCACTCAGCGGTTCTTTTATCGTTCTTCGCCGTTATTCATTGCTCAGCGAAACTTTGGCACACGTATCGTTAGTCGGTGTGGCAATAGGGTTATTATTTGGGATGAGCCCGTTGTGGATAGCGGTTGTTGCATCACTGCTTGCATCATGGATGATCGAATATCTGCGCAGTGTCCATGGGATGTATTCGGATTCAATACTTGCTATATTTCTATCAGGCTCACTTGCCCTTGCCATTGTTATTGTCTCGCTGGCAGGATCGTTTAATGCCTCCCTTTTTAGCTATCTTTTTGGCTCCATCCTCTCAGTAAGCACTCAGGATTTGTGGGTGATGGGGATTTTCGGCTCCTTGGCGATGGCACTGCTGCTCACTTTCTTCAAAGAACTCTATTTTATCGCTTTTGATGAGGATGTTGCCCGTGCAGGGGGTATCCGTGTGACGTTACTAAACTTTATGCTCGTGAGTGTTATAGCCGTGATTATCGCCCTATCGATTCGGGTGGTTGGGACGCTTCTTATCGGCGCATTGATGGTGATTCCTCCGGTTGCCGCAATCCGTTTCGGCATGGGTTTTTATCCGACCACGCTCCTTTCTATCGCGATAGCCCTCATTTCGGTGGTGATCGGACTCGGTGCTTCGTATCTTTTTTCACTTCCCAGCGGTGCCGCTATTGTCTTATGTCTTCTTGTTATCTTTATCATTGCCTTGGTGGTTAATCGTCGATGAGTAGTGCGTGTCATGAGTTTTCCCGCTACGCTGCAGAATATGGCAGTCGTAATGTAATTCAACGCCTCGTTGCCAAAAAACTGATTGCCTCCACCCCTAATCAGCCAAAGCAGATAGTGGATTTGGGATGCGGGAACGGAACCCTTTATTCGCTGATTGATTGGGAGGTTGAACATTTTGTCGGCATCGATTTTTCCGCACAGATGTTAGAACATCACCCCTTATCACCCAATGTTGAGTTGATCTTGGGCGATTTTAACGATCCGGCATTATTTGAAACGTTAAGTGCTGAGTGCTTTGAGCATATTTACTCCGCTTCAGCATTGCAGTGGGCGGATGATCTGGAGAGGGTGTTAAAATCGCTAGCATCGCTCAACACCCCCATGTCGCTGGCTATTTTCACCTCAGGAACCTTTAAAACCCTTCACGAATGTGCGGGGGTTACTCCGTTGTTACGCTCTAGCGATGAGGTCATAGCTATGGCTGAAAAATATATGGACGCACGATTTGAAGTACTTCATACAACGTTGGAGTTTGATTCGGTACGGGAGATGTTTCGCTATATCAAACGAAGCGGAGTGAGTGGTGGGCGTCGCGTTCTTAACTATGCACAAACAAAGCAGTTAATGGAATTTTATCCGCTTAATTATTTAGAATTTGAAGTATTATTTATTTTAAAAAGTTAATCTTTTTTTAGTCTTATCCGTTATACTATAACCTCATAATTAGTGGAGGATATACAAATGCACGGTATAGAAAAATATGATAATCTCAAAGATGTTATTCCAAAGCTTCAAAGCGTTTTGGCGGAAGCGATTCAGTCGGAATTTTTAGAGATTAAAAAGATTGACAAAGAGTGTGAAAAATTTATTACCTTAGCAGAACATATTCCTGAGCTCTCACGGGCAGAGTATGTTATTTTTTCTCACCATATCAAAAAAAATGAACATAAAAATGAGATTTTCGTATTTATCGATGCTGAAGGAGGGATTGTCCGCCACGTAAGTGGGCGTGAGATGGAACTGTATGGTCTTTTGGAGCCGTGTGCTACTTTGCACGTATCCGATGAGTACCAAAAACAACAAGAACATGCTTAATCGGATGAGTGTCGTCACTGATTCAGAAACGTATTTTTTCTCCACCCACCATTTTTAAAACACCTTTGGCCGCGAATACTCCACTGGCAAAACATCCGGTTAAGAGATAACCACCGGTTGGTGCATCCCAATCGAGCATTTCACCTGCACAAAAGATATTCGGAAGAGCGTGTAGCATAAGATCCTCGTCCAGTGCTTCACGCATCACCCCTCCTGCCGTGCTAATGGCTTCCTCTATGGGTTGCATTCCCATGAGGGTAATGGGATATTTCTTTACATATGCCGCAACGCTGAGGGGGTCAGACCATCGATTTTTGGCTAACCCTTCACGAATGAGTGCCGCTTTAACCCCCTCCAAACCCGCTTTGCGCCATGTGTTGTCAAGTGATTGTTTTGTAGATGAGGTGAGTCGTGATACCAAAGCAGCTTCACTTATATGAGGCAAAAGGTCTAAATAGAGGATTGCCGAGCCATGCGCCATCATTTCTTCGCGTAATGGACGCGACAGCGCATAGACCAATCCCCCCTCAATACCGTAGGTTGTTAAAACAGCTTCGGAGGAACTGATACTCTCTTCGGCTCCTTTAACCCATCCCGAGATATTTTTTAACGCTTTCCCTAAATGGGGCTGCAAGAAGGGGGACCATGTTGATTTAAATCCACAGTTTGAGGGCAGTAGCGGATTAATAGGTATTCCTTGAGCCGCTAAAATGCTTACCCATGCTCCATCCGAACCTAAGCTGGCCCAGCTTCCGCCGCCCAAAGCTAAAATCGTTGCATCGGCTTTTACGACTGCTTCACCCTCCGGGCACTCAAATACTAAAGAGCCTTCATCACTAAAGCCTTTCCAATAATGGCGACAATGAACACGAACGCCCCGTTTTTTTAACGAAGAGAGCCACCGCCGTAACAGCGGTGCGGCTTTCATCTCGGTGGGGAAAACTCTCCCCGATGTCCCGACGAACGAATCGACCCCCAAACTCTCCATCCATCCTCTAATCATAGTAGCATCAAATGCTCTAATCATAGGCTTCAGCCAATCGCTTTGATCATAGCGACCGATAAAATCATCCATCGGTTCGCTGTGGGTAATATTTAACCCACCCTTGCCCGCCATGAGGAATTTCCGACCTACAGAAGGTTTCGCCTCGTAAATATCGACACTTATCCCTGCTGCAGATAAAACATCCGCTGCCATCAATCCGGCGGGTCCTGCTCCGATAATGACGATTCGTTTAGGTTTCAACGAGACCCGTTACTGTGGTCTAAAAGGTTTTTCTTTTCTAATGTATAGAGTTCGTAGCGGATATTCTTAAATCGCTCGCTCAAAGCAGGTTCCACTATCTTATACAGCTCTTCTAAAACCCTTGAAGATTCCTGAGCTCTTTTATAGTTAGCTATTAGTATGGATCGTAGATCGGTACGGTTCATTTCGCTTTGCATTGTTGGACGCAAGACATCATTAACGCTGTCGCGTGAGGCGAGGAGTGCTTCGAGAGGTTCGATCCGGCATTGATGGCGGAGATTTTTGAGTGAAGTGGAGAGTTCCTTGTCATTGTGAACATAGCGCGCTATATCCTCAATCACACGGATACCCTCTTTGAGACGGTTTATATTGGCATCCACCACCCGGAGAAGTTCCGGGGGAAGTTGATTATTCGTCATTGCTTCCGAAAATTCCGAAGAGTTGGAGCAATGCGGTAAAGATATTGAGAAAATCGAGATACAACGCAAGGGCACCGTCGATAGGAGTCTCGTAGTTTCCATTCATAATGTTCTGCGTATCATAAATAACCATGATGCTAAACAGTATTACAACCACGCCTGAAATAGCAACGTGCAAGATTGGATTACCAAGGAAGATATTTAAAATTGAAAAACCAATAATCACCAACATTGCAATCATTAACGGTTTACCGTAACTGGTAAAGTCTTTAGTAGTTTTGATAGCATAAAAACTCATAGCACCAAAAACGACAGAGGTCATGGCAAACGCATTACCGATAATGGTCGCTCCGCCATTCATCCCTAGTGTGCGTGCCAATAATGGTGCTAACATCAAACCGGTCATAAAGACAAACCCAAACATAACCGCTAAATTAATACCGGGTTTATGTTTGACAAAATGTAAACCGATGAGGAAACCGATTTCCAAAGCAAACAAAGGCCAAAAATAATTAGCGATTGCTCCAGCTAGAGGAACACCAACGTATGCACCGACTGCGCCTGCCATCATTGAAGCGGCGAACAGTTTATACGTATCTTTAACAAACGAAACGATCTGCGCCTCACTGCGGTGAGCGCTCTCGTAACCAAAAGCACCTTCTCGTGCGTATTCGCGATCATATAAAGCCATAGCTTTTTCCTTATAAGGGATTTTACAAAAGTGATTATACAAGAGTTTGATTAACCGTTCATTTGATTATAAAGATAAATAGAGGAGTTTAGAGGGAGAAAATGGGTAGAAATGTTACATTTTTAAGGGTTCAAAATAGAAAATAAAAACTTTTTGACATATTTTGCCTATTTGCTCGAAAACCTCTTGACATCTAAGACTAAATCCCCTATAATTCCCGTCCACAAACGATGAGACGCTTCGAAAAGAAGGGTTAAGTTTGAGTTTGCGATCATTGAAAACTAAGTAGGTCAAACGGTTCGAGACGGTGTCTTCGAGACGTTGACCTTATGTCAACACAATACAACAACCGTCTATTTACTTTGATTGGGTTAACCAATCACCAAAAAGTAAAATAGATAACAATTTATGAAGCCAATGATTTTAACATCTTGGGTCATAGGATTGGACAAACCAATTATGGAGAGTTTGATCCTGGCTCAGAGTGAACGCTGGCGGCGTGCCTAACACATGCAAGTCGAACGATGATGGAGAGCTTGCTCTCCTGATTAGTGGCGCACGGGTGAGTATACCATAGATAATGTACCTCTTAGTTCGGGATAGCCACTGGAAACGGTGATTAATACCGGATACTCCTTCTTACTTTAAGGTAAGTCGGGAAAGTTTTTTCGCTAAGAGATCAGTCTATGTCCTATCAGCTAGTTGGTGAGGTAATGGCTCACCAAGGCTATGACGGGTATCTGGTTTGAGAGGATGATCAGACACACTGGAACTGAGACACGGTCCAGACTCCTACGGGAGGCAGCAGTGAGGAATATTGCACAATGGAGGAAACTCTGATGCAGCAACGCCGCGTGGAGGATGACGCATTTCGGTGTGTAAACTCCTTTTAAGAGGGAAGATAATGACGGTACCTCTTGAATAAGCACCGGCTAACTCCGTGCCAGCAGCCGCGGTAATACGGAGGGTGCAAGCGTTACTCGGAATCACTGGGCGTAAAGGGTGCGTAGGCTGGCTTCTAAGTCAGATGTGAAATCCAATGGCTTAACCATTGAACTGCATTTGAAACTGGGAGCCTAGAGTTCAGAAGGGGCAGATGGAATTAGTGGTGTAGGGGTAAAATCCGTAGATATCACTAGGAATATCAAAAGCGAAGGCGATCTGCTGGGATGATACTGACGCTGAGGCACGAAAGCGTGGGGAGCAAACAGGATTAGATACCCTGGTAGTCCACGCCCTAAACGATGAATGCTAGTCGTCGGGGAGCTCGTCTCTTCGGTGATGCACTTAACAGATTAAGCATTCCGCCTGGGGAGTACGGTCGCAAGATTAAAACTCAAAGGAATAGACGGGGACCCGCACAAGTGGTGGAGCATGTGGTTTAATTCGAAGATACACGAAGAACCTTACCTGGCCTTGACATGGTAGGAACCCTTAAGAGATTAGGGGGTGCTAGCTTGCTAGAACCTACACACAGGTGCTGCACGGCTGTCGTCAGCTCGTGTCGTGAGATGTTGGGTTAAGTCCCGCAACGAGCGCAACCCTCGTCGTTAGTTGCTAACAGTTCGGCTGAGCACTCTAACGAGACTGCCTTCGTAAGGAGGAGGAAGGTGAGGACGACGTCAAGTCATCATGGCCCTTACGGCCAGGGCTACACACGTGCTACAATGGGGCGTACAAAGAGCTGCAATACCGCGAGGTGGAGCCAATCTCTTAAAGCGTCTCTCAGTTCGGATTGTTCTCTGCAACTCGAGAACATGAAGCTGGAATCACTAGTAATCGTAGATCAGCTATGCTACGGTGAATACGTTCCCGGGTCTTGTACTCACCGCCCGTCACACCATGGGAGTTGATTTCACCCGAAATCGGGATGCCAAACTGGCTACCGCTTACGGTGGAATTAGCGACTGGGGTGAAGTCGTAACAAGGTAACCGTAGGAGAACCTGCGGTTGGATCACCTCCTTTCTAAGAGTAACGACGAATCCTTCATTGGATTGCGTCATCTTAAAAAATCTCACAGAAGTATTGTCTTGACCGTTTACCTACTTAGTTTTCAGTGATCCATGTTATTTGACATAATACATATGGGTTTGTAGCTCAGCTGGTTAGAGCACACCCCTGATAAGGGTGAGGTCGATGGTTCGAGTCCATTCAAACCCACCAGATTTTAAGACATAAGCATAAAGCTTTCGGCTTCACGTACTAGAGTACGCTTTGCCTCACCTTTATACTTCTTTCTCAAAATCACGATCACTTATCTGGGGAATTAGCTCAGCTGGGAGAGCGCCTGCTTTGCACGCAGGAGGTCAGCGGTTCGATCCCGCTATTCTCCACCAGATCTAGATCAGAATACAAAGTCTGATTCAAGTACTTAATTTAGAGTATTTGAATTAGACTTTAAAAGTCTAATGTTATTTGAATTATTATTGTTAAGTCGTCAACTAAATATGTTTGACATAGAGAAATCTATGAGAAACAAATTTAACATAATACAAAGAGATTTGTATTACGTAACTACAAACACATTTCACCGTCTTATTCTTAATAAGGCGGTGAGCGCAAATTAGAAAAAGATATTAAGGGCCATAGGTGGATGCCTTGGCTGGTAGAGGCGATGAAGGACGTATTAGGCTGCGATAAGCCTCGGGGAGCTGCCAAAGAGCTTTGATCCGGGGATTTCCGAATGGGGCAACCCAACATATCGAGAGGTATGTTACCCTACGGGGGGCGAACTCAGGGAAGTGAAACATCTCAGTACCTGAAGGAATATAAATCAAACGAGATTCCCAAAGTAGCGGCGAGCGAAATGGGATTAGGACAAACCGATTGCTTGCAATCGGGGTTGCGGACTGCATACGGCATTGCGAGTCGATAGAAGAATGAGTTGGAAAGCTCGACCATAGAGGGTGATAGTCCCGTACTTGAAATTGACAGACAGCTAGCAGGATCCAGAGTAGGTCGGGACACGTGTTATCTTGACTGAAGCCGGGGGGACCACCCTCCAATCCTAAATACTACTACCAGACCGATAGCGAACTAGTACCGTAAGGGAAAGGTGAAAAGAACTGCGGTGAGCAGAGTGAAATAGAACCTGAAACCTATGGCTTACAATCATTCGGAGCCCTATTCTTTATGAAGGGTGACGGACTGCCTTTTGCATAATGAGCCTGCGAGTTGTGGTGTCTGGCAAGGTTAACCTCACGGGAAGCCGTAGCGAAAGCGAGTCTTAATAGGGCGAATTAGTCAGATGCTGCAGACCCGAAACTAAGTGATCTATCCATGAGCAGGTTGAAGCTGGTGTAAGAGCCAGTGGAGGACCGAACCGGTGGGTGTTGAAAAACCCTCGGATGACTTGTGGATAGGGGTGAAAGGCCAATCAAACTTAGTGATAGCTGGTTCTCTCCGAAATATATTTAGGTATAGCCTCGAGTCGTAACATGAAGGGGTAGAGCACTGACAGGGCTAGGGCTGCTTACCGCGGTACCAAACCCTTTCAAACTCCGAATACTTCATGCGTAATCTCGGGAGTCAGGCGGTGGGTGATAAAATCAATCGTCAAGAGGGGAACAACCCAGACTAACAGCTAAGGTCCCAAAGTCGTATCTGAGTGGAAAAAGATGTGGAGTTGCTGAGACAATCAGGAAGTTGGCTTAGAAGCAGCCATCCTTTAAAGAAAGCGTAACAGCTCACTGATCTAGCGATTCTGCGCTGAAAATATAACGGGGCTAAGATACGCACCGAAGCTTTAGATTCGTATTTATACGAGTGGTAGGAGAGCGTTCCAAACAGCGTTGAAGGTATACCGGTGAGGAGTGCTGGAGCGTTTGGAAGTGAGCATGCAGGCATGAGTAGCGATAAAAGCAGTGAGAATCTGCTTCGCCGTAAACCCAAGGTTTCCTACGCGATGCTCGTCATCGTAGGGTTAGTCGGGACCTAAGTCGAGTCCGAAAGGGGTAGACGATGGCAAGTTGGTTAATATTCCAACACCGACAATTGTTCGTTTGAGTGATGGGGGGACGCATAGGGCTAATCGAGCTCACTGATGGAATAGTGGGTCGAAGGACGTAGGCTGAAACATAGGCAAATCCGTGTTTCATTAGGCCGAGATCTTACAGGCCGAGCAAAATCTTCGGATTGCGCTTGGAATCGATGATGCCGTCGTGCCAAGAAAAGCCTCTAAACGAGAACAATTGTCGCCCGTACCGTAAACCGACACAGGTGGGTGAGATGAGTATTCTAAGGCGCGTGGAAGAACCCTGGTTAAGGAACTCTGCAAACTAGCACCGTATCTTCGGTATAAGGTGTGCCCTAAGTATGTGAAGGAGCTAGCCTCTGGAGCAGAACCGGGTCGCAGCAAAGTGTCCCTCCCGACTGTTTACCAAAAACACAGCACTCTGCTAACTCGTAAGAGGATGTATAGGGTGTGACGCCTGCCCGGTGCTCGAATGTTAAAAGGATGTGTCAGCGCAAGCGAAGCATTGAATTGAAGCACGAGTAAACGGCGGCCGTAACTATAACGGTCCTAAGGTAGCGAAATTCCTTGTCGGTTAAATACCGACCTGCATGAATGGCGTAACGAGATGGGAGCTGTCTCAACCAGGGATCCAGTGAAATTGTAGTGGAGGTGAAAATTCCTCCTACCCGCGGAAAGACGGAAAGACCCCGTGCACCTTTACTATAGCTTGACATTGCTATTGGGATACTTTTGTGCAGGATAGGTGGGAGCTGTTGATGCTGTGACGCTAGTTGCAGTGGAGGCAATCTTGAGATACCACCCTTGAGTATTCTGATAGCTAACTCGCATGCGTTATCCGCATGGAGGACACTGTCTGGTGGGTAGTTTGACTGGGGCGGTCGCCTCCTAAAAAGTAACGGAGGCTTACAAAGTTCGGCTCAGAAGGGTTGGAAATCCTTCGTAGAGTATAATGGCATAAGCCGGACTGACTGTAAGACAGACAAGTCGAGCAGAGTCGAAAGACGGTCATAGTGATCCGGTGGTTCTGTGTGGAAGGGCCATCGCTCAAAGGATAAAAGGTACGCCGGGGATAACAGGCTGATCTCCCCCAAGAGCTCACATCGACGGGGAGGTTTGGCACCTCGATGTCGGCTCATCGCATCCTGGGGCTGGAGCAGGTCCCAAGGGTATGGCTGTTCGCCATTTAAAGCGGTACGCGAGCTGGGTTCAGAACGTCGTGAGACAGTTCGGTCCCTATCTTCCGTGGGCGCAGGAGAGTTGAGGAGAGCTGACCCTAGTACGAGAGGACCGGGTTGGACGTACCACTGGTGTACCAGTTGTTCTGCCAAGAGCATCGCTGGGTAGCTACGTACGGATGTGATAACCGCTGAAAGCATCTAAGCGGGAAGCCAACTCCAAGATGAACTCTCCCTGAAGTTCCCTTGAAGACTACAAGGTTAATAGGCCAGGTGTGTAAGAGCAGTAATGCTTTCAGCTGACTGGTACTAATAGAACGTTCGTCTTTATCTATGCTCACCGCCTTATTAAGCATAAATGGTGGAATGTGCATGCAGTTACGTGTCTGACGACTTAACAATAAGAATACATCTAACAAATGCTCTCAGAAGCAATGACACTTCGGTGTCCTTCCTTCTGAGTGCTCAGGTGGCTATAGAGAGGGGGAAACGCCCGGTCCCATTCCGAACCCGGAAGCTAAGACCCTCATCGCTCATAATACTGCATCTTTCAGGTGTGGAAACGTAGGTCGCCGCCTGGCCTCAGATTTTTCTCCTTTTTTTAACTCCCTTACATTTCATTCCATAATCATTTTTCTGAATCATTAATTATTTCAACTAATCAAGAATCCATATTTCCCTTCACAATATCTATCACAAATATTTTAATTATCACAAAATTGTCACTCTCCATGTTACTGTAAGAAACAGAGCTACGAAATTGTTTTAGGAACAAAAAGAATTGTTTTTTCTCTCTAGTGTTATATTCCCAGTTATAACGGCATAATCAGCCCAATATGACGATTTATTGGTATAAGATAATCCTATTAATCCGTCGTATTACAAGTATGATCGAAAATATAATTTTTTTTTATAGTGTGATATATTTGTGTTAAGTTTAATTTAATTTTTTCGCCCCTATAATGGTGTTGTTTACGAATCGTTTACCGATTCAATTTCAAACTTATCTAGGAGAATTAATGAAACGTTCAATTAAATTGGCAGTTGCAGCAGCAGTTGCATTGACATCAACAGCGGCATTCGCTACAAATGGGGATAACTTGATAGGCTTTAGTGCAAAATCACGTGCTATGGGTGGAACAGGTATTGCAAACTTTAACGGAGCTGATGCGGCACTGACTAACCCGGCGCTTCTTGCTAAAACGAAAACAAATAATTCGTTTTCGTTTGCAGGTACAGTCTTTAATTCGGATGTAAAAGTTGAGTCAACTGCCGGAAATGCTAGCAATCCGGCTATTGGAGTTAGCAAAACAAGTGATGAAGGTATTAGTATGATACCTGCTATTGCTCTTTCTCATAGAATTAATGATGACGTTGTATTCGGACTTGGTATGTACGGAACTGCAGGTATGGGTACAGACTGGAGAGGAAGTACCGGGTTAGACAATATGTTGGGTCAAGTAGATTTATATAATATGAGAAGTTCTTTAATGCTCATGCAGTTTGCTCCGGCATTAGCGTATGGTAACGACACGTTTGGTGTCGGTGTTACTGCGATTGTTCAGTATGGCGCATTGAGTATAGATTATGACACAAGTGACGCTACTCATGTAGGTAGCGGTACTTCAAATGATTTTGGACTAGGATATGATATCGGTGCCTACTACAATCCTGTCAAAGAATTGACAATCGGTCTTAATTATAAGTCTGCAATTGATATGGAATATAAAAATCAAATCTCTGATGCAGCAGCAGCATTTGGTTATGGAACTAATCCTCTAGCGTTACCTGGAAAGTCAGATCATCTTGAACAACCAGCAGAGTATGGTATTGGAGTTGCGTACAATATGGGTGCTATGACCTATACTATGGATGTCAAAGAAATTAAATGGTCTGATGCAAAAGGGTATAAAGATTTTGGTTGGGATGATCAAACGGTGTACGCTCTGGGTGTGAAATACAGTGCAGATGATTTTTGGTTGGGTGCCGGTTTTAACTATGGGGAAAATCCTATTCCAAACAATACAAATGCTACTAATGTTACAGGAGGTTTTGCTCCCAATACAGATGGTGACACTATGAATCTTTTCAACTATGCAATGTTCCCTGCAACGGTTGAGTCTGCGTATACGATAGGTGGAGGATATTCATTGGACAAGACTATGTCGATTGACGCAGCATTTACATACACTCCGGAAGTATCTGATACTGTCAGTGCGGCAACAGTTGGAGCAGGTAATGTAACTACTAAACATTCTCAAAACGCGTTAACAGTAGCGCTTAATTTCGATTTCTAGGAAATTATCTTTCTCTCCTTCTCGGGAGAGATTCACAATCCATTCACCTTTCCAAGCTATAATAAGAGACCAAAACAGTTGGGTTGTTATTATCGTTTATTTGATGGCTTTGTGATAGAATACCCCTTTTAAAAAAGGGCATATCACAGCTCAAAAGCGATTACTAAGAGGAGAATCATATGTTTAATAGACTATTACTGGGTGCGGCAGCACTTTCACTGGCCGCTTCAATGGCGTTTGGAGCCCAAGGGGCAAAATTCTATATCGGAGAAGGCGATAAAGAAAAAGCATACATGGATATGGTCAATAATAAAATCACGACTATCGGATTTGTATTGTCTGATCCGCATGAACGTATTAACGATGCGTATAAAACGAAATACGGCGGGACAAATCTTGATAATCTCGGATTTTTCTCGGTCACTAAAGATGCGGCAGTGGGACCATTGCTTATGAAAGAGCCGAGTCTGGGTGGATTCAGTCCATTTAATCTCCATGTTTATAAAAAACAGAGTGAAGATAAAACCTATGTAGGTCACATCACACCGGAAACTATGCTTGATATTACCGGTGTTAAAGATGCTGATGTACGTGCTAAATTTATCGCAACGTTTCCTGAACTCGATGCGATGATCGAAAAAGAGATCGGATCTAAAGTTCAGATCGTAGAATACAGTGCTCTTCCGGCGAAACCTATGATGACATTTGAGCTTACGTTTGAGCGTGGTGCGAGTTTGGATGCTTTCATCGCTGATTTCCAAGGTAAATTTGAAGAAGTATTTGAAGCCAATCAATATATCATTGCAGGATATAAAGATATTAAAGGCTCAATGAACGATGCAAATATTGAATTTGGCCGTTTTGATGCATATTGGGTTTATTCTCTCTGTCATTTTAAATTCTCGGAAGGGATTTTTAACCAAGGCCGTCCGGATGCAGGTGCTTTAGCACCATGTTCAATGTACATGTATGTTGAAAAAGGGTCAAATAAATTGATGATCGGTATGCCGCGTCTTGCGACTTGGACAGCGGTTATGGGGATTAAAGATCAAAAAATGAACGATTCAATCACGGCGCTTGACAAAGAGATTGTAAAAATTATGACTGAATTGGGAGCAAAAGAGCTATGAAAAAATTCTATACACTACTCATGAGTGCACTTGTTATCGGATTTTGCGGCTGCGCGGGAACTTCTCCTGAAGCCGAAGCAGGCGTAAAAGTTGAAAAAGTGGTTGCAACCTATAAAATTGCTTCGTACGTAACGGTAGATGAGGCAAAAGCAAAACTTTCTGCTGGTGGTTTTGATGTAGTCGGTACGTATAAAACCGATTCGGGAACATCTGTGCTTTATACCAATGCCGCAATGAAAGCAATGGCAAATAAACCATCACGCGGCCTTGCAGCGGTAGGACGTATTTTGGTGGATGATGAGCGTAAACAAATCAGTATCGCCAATCCGGTTTATTTCGGAAAAGCATTTATGCAAAAAGAGTATAACCACGCAGTTGCGTCGGCAACACTTGCTTCACTCGGAAAAGCATTTGGCCCATTAAAAGAGTCAACCGACAAATGGGAATTTGATGGATTAGCGGGATACCACTTTATGGTTGGAATGCCGTATTATGAAGATATGAGTGTTGTGGGTGAAGGTTCTACCGCTGATCTGGTAGCGAAAGCACAAAAAGCCAAAGGGACCACGGCCGTTGTAAAACTCGGGGATGACCGTTATGTTGCTTTTGTTGATTTAGAACGCCGCACAAACGGATTTGTAAAAAAAATCGGAACTCAAAACGGACAATTGCTTCCGTGGGCAGTATTGATTGAAGATGGTAAAGCAAAAGCACTCAGTGCGAAATATTTTATCGCGATCAGTTATCCGTTGCTTACAATGACTGAATTTATGACGATTGCAACCGTACCGGGTGCGATTGAAAATGATTTGAAGAAGATTTTTAAATAAATCTACCTTGTCACCCTGAACTTGATTCAGGGTCTGAGAGATGCCGAATCAAGTTCGGCATGACTGCTTTTTTATACTTTAAACTTCACCGCTTTCAACATATTCTCTACAATTTCACGATAATAACTTTTCAATTCATCGCTTCCCAAAACAACCGGCGGTTCACCGTTATCGCTCCCTTCACGGATGTCCATATTGAGAGGAATCTGCCCTAATAAGGGGATGTTATAACGCTCCGCTAATCGTGCACCGCCGCCGCTTCCGAAAATATCATAACGTGTTCCGGTATCAGGAGCCACAAAATAGCTCATGTTTTCGACCAAACCTGCCATCGGGACATGGATGTCTTGGAACATTCGGATAGCGCGGCTGACGTCATCACTGGCTACGAGTTGTGGAGTAGTAACGATTACCCCCGCAGTGATAGGAAGTTCTTGCGCCATGGTGAGTTGGATATCTCCCGTTCCCGGAGGCATATCGATCACCATAAAATCAAGTTCTCCCCACTTTACGTCTTCAAGAAACTGGATGAGTGCGGAGACTGCAACGGATGAACGCCAAACGAGTGGAGTATCAGAGGTAGGGGTAGTGAGGGCGACACTCATAATTTTGAGGCCGTAGTTTTCACTCGGGATGATTTTATTATCATCACTCCAGCGGATTTTTTCCAAATCGGTGTTCGTGAGACGGGGAACGTTAGGGCCATAAACATCGGCGTCCAAAATACCTACACGGTATCCTTTTTGAGCCAGAGCAATGGCGAGATTGACGCTCACGGTACTTTTACCGACTCCCCCCTTACCGCTTGTAACCGCAATAACATTTGCTGCATAAGGTGCACGGTTATTCGGGTTGGCACTGTTTCCGTAGTTGGTGTCTTTTTGTATTTGAGCTTTTTTTGTGATATTGAGGGTGGCAAATTGTTCACTAAAAGAGGATTCAATGGCTGATTTTACGGTGAGATACGAGTCGTCACTAACGGTTAGAAGCTCGATATCTGCATGAGTGCCGGTTACTTTGACTTCGGAAATCAGTTTGAGTTCACCGAGGCTGCGGCTAAGGCCCGGATACGGGAGAGACTGGAGTGCATCGGTTAATTCTTTAGTGTTCATACGGATTTCCTCTCGCTTCACGAGCCAACAGGGCTTTTGTTCCGTTGGCTTTTTGTGCTAGTTTCGCCAGTGCGGCTCGCGACGACGGGTATTCTAGGCTTAAACGATGGCATGTATTAATACGTTCGTCAATCAGAGTGTTTAACGATGCGATAACTCCTTGAAGTGTACCGATTTTGTTCGATTCATTGAGTAAATCTTTGATAAGCATCTCACGTGAATGCATTCGAAGTTCTAATCCGTTAGCGTTGCCAATAGCAATGAAATCGGTTGCGCTGAGATAAAGACCTGAGAAAAAAGTGTTTAGAAAATGGTTCTCTAAGGTCATAAATTGGCTGCGTTCTTCAAAATGGCGTTTTTTCATTCACGCTCTCCCAAATTGGCATGTGCCGCTTTGACAACATCGGGATCGTTATCGCCCAGAAGGGTCGTGATAATCTCTTTAGGAGCTGAACGGTTTTCAGCCAAACGCATCCGAACCATTTTATCGTTATCATCACATAAAATTTTGAGCAATTTAGGAGGGGTGTTCGGATTGCCTGAAAGACCGTCACGGACAATTTTTTCATCGCTAAAGAATTTTTCCAATACATCACTCGGTGTTGAAGGGTTAGCAGCAACAAGCGCACGTACGAGATTGATAGAATCGGTTGAGAGATGGCGAAGCACTTCAACCGGCGTATGCGGGTTTTTGGCAACGGCCCAGCGTGCTCCCATATCAACGGGGTTACTAGCGATATCAATCAAAAGTTCAACCATGATAGGGCTGTACTCACGTTCACGTTCATAGACAGAAGTACGTAAGGATAGGTTCATTGCCACTTGCCCTACGAGTTGTTTATCGGCTTTAAAAGCATTATAGATGGATTGTACCCCTTCGATAGGAAGAGTTTTGTCTTCGAGAAGTTCGATTAATGTTGCGGTATCAGAAGCCGCAATAGCATTGCGAAGAGCAGTGTCAGCCATAATTATTTCCTTTCATATTATTGTGATAAAAATAATCGTCATACTATCAAAAAGTGATTAAAATGTAAGTATTAGTTATAGCATGTAAGTCAAAAAAAAGGGTGAGCTGTATAAGAAAACGTAAAATAACGGGCAATCATGCTTTATTTCGATTTTGTGATAAATATGTAACAAATTGTAATGCTAGTGTGTATCAAAAAAAGTAATTTACCGTTTATTAAGAGTCTCATCTCTATAATGGAAGCGGTAATTCCGTAAATTAACGCACCAATGTGTGCAGATTCAAATAGAAGAAGGAGCACGGATGAACAGATTGCTAAGAACACTATGTGTTGCGGCATCACTGTCGGCATCGACCGTACTAATGGCAGCCGATGGGTATAAGGATAATAATATTCTTATCTCTGCCGAAGAAGCGGCCAAGCTGATTGGTAATCCAAAAGTGATGTTCGTATCGGGTGATAACGAAGATATATATAAATTGGGCCATATTAAAGGGTCGGTTGAGATGTACGCTCACCATCTACACCATTCAGAGATTGATGGTGAGATGCACTGTGCACCCCTTTATCGCTGTATCGATGATGCCGAAAAGTACATTGGAGGCAAAGGGGTTAGTAATGATATGACCATTATTGCGTACGATGACTTCAAAGGTCCGAATGCAACGGGTGTGTATTCATTTTTTGACAGCTACGGTCATAAAAATGTAAAAGTACTAAACGGCGGGCGTGCGGCTATGATGGCAGTCGATCCGGCTCAAAAAGAGTACGATGCTCTCAATAAAGAGCTAAAAGCAGCGACTAAAGCAGCAAAAGAGGCTAAAGAAGCATTGACAAAAGAGGGTGCTGACAAAGCTGCTCTTGATGCAACAATTGCCAAAGCACAAGCGGACAGCAAACTGTTGAAAGATAAAATGGCTGCAGTTGAAAAACGTCTCCTTGTCGTCAAAGGGGATGAAGTCTTAACGCCAAAAACCTATAAAATTGATCCTAAGAAAATCAAATGGAACGTAATTGCGGGTAAAGAAGAAGTGAAACACGCAATGGAAGATATCCTTAAAAACGGTAAAAAATCCAAATACGTCATTATCGATTCTCGCGGTATCGCTGAAGTCGTCGGTGAGCGGAAAGTGGATAACGTTGCACGCGGCGGGCACGTTCCGGGTGCAACATTTATCGAGTGGAGTCAAATCTCTGATGCTGATAAAAAGCTCTCTTTCAAATCAGCGGCTGAGATTCAAAAAGTATACGATAACTATGGTATTACACCGGATAAAATAATTTACGCATACTGTCACGTAGGTGCGGGACGAAGTTCGGAACATATTACGGCACTTCAATTGTTGGGTTACAAAAACGTCAAAGTATTCACAGGAAGCTGGGATGTTTGGGGTAACGACATGAACCTTCCGATTAAACGATAAGGCTAAGACTATGACAAAAGTAATGAACAATCAACGCCGTGACTTCCTGAAAGTTTCAGGGATGACGGCAGCGTTAGTAGCCTCACAAGGTTCACTATTCGCTAAAACCAATGTAATGTCAGTTGAAAACGGTAAAGAAAATTATCCGAATACCAACTATACTGAAGATATGTATCGTAACGAGTTTTCGTTTACTTATGGGAAGAAAGAGGAACACGGGTTTGCATACCACTGTGTTAACTGTCAAGGTAACTGTGCTTGGGAAGTTTGGTCTCATAACGGTGTTGTAACCCGTGAGAACCAATCGGCTCGTTATCCGGTAATCAATGCAAAAATCCCTGACTTTAATCCTCGCGGATGTAACAAAGGGGTACAGCATTCACAAGTCATGTACCAAAAAGACCGTATTCTTTACCCGATGGTTCGTGTCGGTGAACGCGGTGAAGGTAAATGGAAACGTATCAGCTGGGATGAAGCGGCTGAGCGTGTATGTCAAGAGATTTTCAATTGTATGACTGATCCTGAACGCGGTCCGGACAAATTGATGGTTCACGCCGGTACGGGTCTTCTTACTGAAGGTCGTCGCGGTGCCCCATTGCGTTTCTCGACACAGCTCGGTGCGATTCGTATTTACCCATCATCCTACCTCGGAGATATGTTCTCGGGTGCGGCGATTGCGTACGGTGAAGGTAACCTTGGTTGTACATGGGATTTCATGTATAACGTCGATACTGCGGTAATGTGGGGCGGAAATCCATCGGTTTCTCGTATTCCGGATGCTCACTTCGTGTGGGAAGGGAAATACAACGGGGCAAAAATCATCACGATTACCCCAGAGTTCAATGCAACGGCTAAATCATCCGATCTTTGGATCCCGATCAAAGCTGGTTCAGATAATATCCTTGCAATGGGTGTTATCAACGTTATTTTGAACGAAAAACTTTACAAACCAGAGTTTATGAAAACCTTGACCGATCTTCCGTTCTTGGTTGATACTAAAACTCAAAAAATGATCCGTCGCACCGACATGGAACATGCCGCGAATGATGAAGATCATCACAAATACAATGAAGAATTCTATTGTATGAATAAAGCAACCGGTAAAGTTGCATTGATGCCGGGTACTGAGGGGAGCAGTGAGAAATCACTCCGCCTTGATGATCACGGTATTGTTCCTGAACTCGAAGGGTCATGGACAATTAAAGATATGCACGGGCACGATCGTAACGTGACCACGGTATTCGAAATGCTCAAAAAATCAGCGGCAAAATTCAGCCCTGAATCGATCCAAGAAGTGACCGGTGTTCACCCTGATACGACTCGTCAGCTTGCACGTGATATCGCGATCCCTAAAGTCGTTGAGATCACAACCGGATTCTCGTTGAACAAATATTTCAACGGTGTAATGACCATTTGGAATATTGCGTCTATTTGTGGGTTGACAGGACGTATGGGACCATACGGCGGGATTAATACGGAAAATGAATTTACCCTCTCAGGTTTGGGTGCACTTTCTGGATTTAGCGGCAAATACAACGCACGTTTCGGATCAGGTTTCGTCGGTGAGTTCGTATTTGGTGACGGTATGAAAACGTTTGATCAATACTTCGGTGACGAAGACGTTAAACGCGCTCAAAACGGTATGTCTAAAAAAGAGTACATGGCGGTATTGGGCGAAATGCTTAAATCAGGTGAAAACGATAAAGTGAACCAAGCTTCTAAACACGGTAATGTGAATAAACCGTGGTGGCAGCCCGATTGTGCTCTGATCGTAGCCGACTCAAAATTCCGTCGTAATAAAGGGAATGAATATCGTAAAGCGTTCTTGAACAAAACGAAATTCTATGCGTATGTGGATTACCGTATGTCTGAAGCGGCACAATATGCTGACATCTTGCTTCCGGCGAAATCACACTATGAAGTGTATGACCTTCGTACTTCTCCGGGTTATCACCGTTTCACCAACTTGGCTCAGCCGGTTGCAAACATCAAAAACATCGGTGAATCGATGGATGAATGGTCAATGTTCACTTTCTTGGCTAAGAAAATGGAAGAGTTGGCAAACCGTTCCGAAAACATCTCTAAAGCAAAAGTTAAAGATCATCCGAAATTCGCGAAACCGGGTTTCCATGATTTGACTATTTTCCACAAAGAATTTACCAACACCGATGCCGAGTCTGAGGGTGCGGGTGAAGTCTACCTCGGAACCGATAAAATGGCAGTACAAGCGGCATTGGAAAAATGTGAGCAGTATGAGCCGTGGACGATGGAGAAAATGTACAAAGTGGGCGGTTTCTTGCTGATCAATGAAAAAGCGGCAAAATCATCTCCATTGTATTCTGACCGTCCGTTTAACTCGAACGAAGACCATTTGTATAAAATGGAGCGTTTAGAGACGGTTTCAGGTCGTCAAACATTCTACGTTGACCATGAGATGTACATCAAAATGGGTGCGGCAACCAACACAGGTATGGAAGGGATTCGTCCGCAGTCGAAAGACTATCCGTACGTGTTTATGACACCGCATGCTCGTTGGTCTATCCACTCGAACTACAAAACGTCACGTACGTTATTGCGTCTTCAGCGCGGCGTCCCTGCAGCACAAATTAACCGTGTGGTTGCAGAAGCTAAAGGGATTAAGGATGGTGAAACTATCCGCATTTACAATGCTCTCGGCGAGTTCTATGCGATGGCGAAACTCTCTTCATCTGCACCGGCAGATGGGTTGGTTCTTGAACATGGATGGGAACCGTACATGTATTTGAAAAACAAAGGGCACAATGAAGTTGTACCAACGTCATTGAATCTGCTTGAGATGGCTGATGGATGGGGGCACTTGAAATTTGGTGGCCTATGGGATGGTAATCAGTACGCTTATGATGGCGCCGTGAATTACGAAAAAGCAAAAGACGTACAGTATTAAGGGGTTTAGATGTCTAAAAGACAATTAGCAATGGTAATGGACCTGAACAAATGTATCGGGTGCCAAACATGTACCGTAGCATGTAAAACGCAATGGACGAACCGTAACGGTCGTGAATATATGTATTGGAATAACGTTGAGACCTATCCAGGTACCGGTTATCCAAAAAACTGGATGGAACTTGGCGGCGGATTTGACGCTGCAGGTGACCTTCAGCCGGGTGTAATCCCTAACCTCGAAGCCGATTACGGGGTACCTTGGGATTACAACTACGAATCATTGATGGGCGGACAAAGCGACAGCAACCATTTTCATCCGCACGTTTCTCCAACATGGGGACCGAACTGGGATGAGGACGAAGGTGCGGGTGCATTCCCGCAAGACAACTATTTCTTCTATTTGCCGCGTATTTGTAACCATTGTACAAATCCGGGCTGTTTGAGTGCGTGTCCTCGTGATGCGATTTTCAAACGTGAAGAAGACGGGGTTGTATTGGTTGACTTGGATCGTTGTCAAGGTTACCGCTACTGTATCGCGGGATGTCCATACAAAAAGATCTATTTCAATCCGAAAATCTCTAAATCAGAGAAATGTATCCTTTGTTTCCCACGTATTGAGCAGGGCTTGCCACCGGCATGTGCGCAACAATGTGTCGGACGTATCCGTTTTGTCGGATTCTTGGATGATGAAGAATCGCAAGTCCACAAATTGGTACACAAATACAAAGTAGCGTTGGGTCTTCGTTCAGACTACGGTACGCAACCAAACGTATACTATATCCCTCCGACCGAATCTCCGGCGAAATTTGACGCTGAGGGTAAAATCATCGAGGGCTCAACCCGTCTTCCGATTGGCGAACTTGAAAAATTGTTCGGACCGGAAGTTCATGCTGCGATTAAAACACTTAAAGCGGAGATGAAAAAGCGTAAAGAGACCGGTGTAAGTGAGCTTATGGATCTATTGATCGCATACCAACACTCCGATATGTTCCGTTTGGACAACAACTACTACCAACAAGTAGCGAAAGAGAATAAACGTAACCCATTGGCTCCGGTCGATACACGTTACATCGCCGGTAAGTTTACAAAAGCTGGAGGACACCACTAATGAAAAAGCTTCTTACAACTATTCTTTCATTGGGTCTTGCCGCTTCTGCGGCACTCGCGGCTGATCCCGCGATTACAGCACTAAAAGTATCTGAACCTTTGGATACGATTAAAGCTGATTCGGCTGTATGGTCAAAAGCAAAGTTTGAAACCGTAATGCTTTATCCGCAAACCGCAATCTATATGAACGATAAAAAAGCCAATTCGCTTCCTGAAAATGTAAATCCAAAAGCAAAAAAAGCACAGGTTGCTGCCCTTTATGATGGCAAAAACATTGCCTTGCTTGTTAAATGGGCTGACGGTACGAAAGATGTGCAATCGAATGTCTCGACAACCTCTTACAGTGACGGTTTTGCCGTTCAATTTGCTGGGGTAACGAAAGTACCACAAGTACTTCCATACATCGGTATGGGTTCAACCGGCCGTCCGGTAGTCGTACACCTCCAAAAAGCAATGGAGAAAGTGTACGAGCCAAACGGTAATAAAGACGTTGCTCATCAGATCAATCGCCAGCAAACGGGAGTATTTGGTCAAGAACTGGCTGAATTCGACGCGAAAGTGGCAGCTTTGGCAAATCACGACTATGAGAAAGTTTTTGTCGGTGAAGGGTACCGTTCTTTGACAGAAATTAAAGACGGATCTGTCAAATCAAGCTCAGCTATGACGTATGCAGCGAACGGCTGGAGTGGAACACTGAGCCGTCCTCTTAAAGACGAATATGTAAACTTGAACGGTACCGTTCCTGTATCGATCGCCGTATGGGACGGTACAAAAATGGGACGTAACGGTATCAAAAACTTAAGCCCATGGATTGCTATTAATCTTGAGGGGCAAAAATCGAATGCAGCAATGCTCGCCGAATTGTCAACTGATTCAAAAGGTAATGTGGCAAAAGGTAAAGAAGCGGCTGCCGCAAACGGATGTAACGGATGTCACCAAATCGAGACGGTTGATCCGACGTCATTTTTGGCACCGTCACTGAAATATGTCGGGGGTTACTCTTCAGTTGCCTATTTACGTGAGTCAATCGTAAAACCCTCAGCCGTTGTCGTGCCGGGGTATAACCGCAATGCACATGCCAATACCCCTTGGTACAATATCGAAAAAGGGAAACGTGTTTCTACGATGACCGATTATGGTTTCTTGGACAAAGATACGGTTGAGAATATCGTAGCGTATCTCAAATCTCTCAAAGCGGAGGTAGAATAATGAAAAAGCTGTTATTGCTATGCGCTGCACTGGTATTTAGTGCATTCGCCAATGAGCCAGAAGAGTTTGAAGGTCTCCTAACAACTCCGGGATGTGCCGCTCAAGGTGCATTTGCCGATTGTTATTTGGAAAACTATGTGTGCGGGTCAGACGGATGTTTTCGTACAACTGAAGCCGGTGTAACGACAAAAGATGCGAAATATGCATTGTATCAACACGCTACCGGTAAAGTTTATACCATTGACACCACTAAACTGAAACTTTCTGAAATGCGAGAAGGGATCAATAAAAACGGCGTTATTGTTATCGGTACACTTGATACTGCTACCAATACGATTAAAGCAACTGAGTTTAAGTCTCCTCCACCGCCGAAAAAATCGTTTTTTAAAGGGTGTTTATAAGCACCTTTCTAACCCCGTTGGGGTTAGAATCTTAATTGTCCAAACTTTGCTGTCTTAAAGTCCTCCTATGACACAATCCCTTACTTTTTTTTAGGAACATTTTGAATGAATAACGAATACCGACTTTATATTTATGCTTTTTTGTCTCGCGTCATGAGCGATACCCCTGACCGTCGTTTTATCCATGATCTCAAAAATAATGCATCACTCTTAGAGATTATAGGTGAAGAGACAGAGAGATGGATTAGCTCTTCAGAGATAGAAGAGATATACGATCAACTCAATACGGATTACACCTCAATGTATATCCTTAATACCCAGCCGGTAGAGTCGTTTGTCCTCGATGCGAAGAATGAGACGCTAGTAGGGCTTCAAAATCCTGTTATGGGATTTTATTTTACCCATGGATTTGAAGTCAACATGGATCAAACGCAGATTATGGCACCGGATCATTTGGGAATCGAGTTTGCCTTTATGCAAACACTGGTTTATCGAAATGAAGAAAAGTCGCAATTTGAATTTTTAGATCAGCATATATTTCCATGGGTAGTTCCGTATATGATGGGGATGAAGAGTATGGCGGATACGCCGTTTTATCGGGATATGTGTGATTTTATCATCGAATTTTTAAGTGCTGACTATGAGTATTTGTCTCAAGGATCACAGAATGGGTAACATTAATTTTGTTCAAAAAAGCAACCTTTTTAGCTATACGGCAACCCGTTGTTTACGAAATGAGTATTATCACAACGATTGTACAATCTGTATCGATCTTTGTCCTAAAGGGGCTTTTCATATCGTCCGTAACAAGCTGACACTTTTTGAAAATGAGTGTGTCGAATGTGCAGGGTGTATCGGAAGCTGTCCAAGCGAGGCGCTGGAGATCGAGAGTTTCGATCCGAACGGCTACGCTGCATCGTACCAGCATATCGAAGAGGCACCGACGCTATCGTGTAAAGTTACGACACCGTGTTTGGGTGTTTTTGATGTTGAGCATTTTACGGTTATGGCATTGCGAGGTGAGCGAAACGTAACGTGTGATATGAGCCACTGTAGCGGATGTGTTCTTAATGAAAACGGAAAGTTGGAAACATCAATTCGTGAGAAGATCACGGTGACAAACCAGTTTTTAGAGACGATTCAAAAGCCTCATCGTATTGAAACCATTGATGAAAAAGAGGAGCAAGCAGATCGTCGTGCCCTTTTTAGAAAAGGGTTTGAAAAAGTAAAAGAGTCTTTGGTTGAGGAGTCAGTTGCTCATGTTTCGATGACAACAGCCCATCATAAGCTCCCTGATCAGAAGATGCCGCTCAAACGCATTTTGCTTAAAAACTCTCTCAAAGAGATTGTTGTGGGGCTAGAGCAAACAGAGTTTAAAGAGAGCAGTCCGCTGTTTTTTAATAAACAAATTAATTTTGAAACCTGTACCAACTGCGGAGACTGCACCCAGTTTTGTCCTACCGATGCACTTTTTCCAACCAGTGATAAACAGGGGATTTATTTTTCTCAGGGCAAATGCATCGGATGCGGTATTTGTGAGGATATCTGTAAACCCAAAGCGATTAGTGCCAAAGAGGGCTTTGATTTGGTGAGTGTGGCGTATGAGCGCTCAGAACAGCTGGTTCGTTATGAGATGGTAACGTGTCATGAGTGCCGCTGTCCTTACCCCTACAAAGGGGGCGATCCGATCTGTGATCGTTGTAGCAGTTTTATGGTCAATCACGCCAATATGTTTACGTTAGCGCGGGATATGTAATCCGCGCTTACTTTTTATCCATCGCGTCTTTTGCACCTTTAAGGGCACCTTGCATCGTTGATTTTGCAACACTCCACGCTCGTACCCCCATCGCTTTTGCATCCTGAGCCGATTTTGAGTTGAGAATTTTTGCACTTTTTTCAGAGACGTTACGGGTTAGTTTTGAAAGACGATTTCGCAGAAGTTCAACGGTCTCTTTGGAAAGATGTTTGATCTCTTCGGTATCGAACCGGATATCATCGCTGATAGCTTCTAAACGCCCGATCATGACCGATGAATTACGGTTTTTTAGGGAGTGGATCACTTGGGTGAAAAGGGTATCAATATTATCGAGCTCTTCTTCAATCGTTTTGTACTCGGCACGGTAAAGGGCTTTTACCTCTTCAGGAACGTAGAGGAGGTATTGATGGAACTTTTCGATCGATTTGTAAAGCGCTGAGCGGATACCGAGCAAGGTGCCGCGTAAAATGCTCTCCGCTTGGTTTGGTGTTGCTTCTGCCAGGTTTAATGCGCTTTGGAGGATACTTCCTAAGATTCGTCGAATACGAACGGCATTAAGGACATTGGCATTAAGGGTTTCAAAGGTGATCTCTTTGATGATTTCATGGAGTGTTTCTTCAATGTCGGAACCTTTTTCAAGGGTTGTGATAATGGCACTTTCAATCATCTCCTCGAGAATATCGAGAAGATCGACGGATTGAATCTTGATTTGGTGGAGTTTCTCCAGCATCGTCTCGTTTTCACCAAATAATTTTTCCAATATATCAAAAAAGCGGTATTTTAATTGTTGAAGTTCATCGCTTTTTCGGGAAATGTGACGCTCAATCTGCTCTTTTTGAGCCATGAGATCTTCGAGCTCATTGTGAAAAGAGCGGGTGGATTCTTTTAAAAAAGCAGTCGTATACTCACGCAACTCTTGTATGGGCATATCAGGGATATTTTGGGCTGAAAAATGCTCTTGGATATCCGTCGTATATGTGTCTGTATTCATTGTTTGATCCTTTAGAGTACCATTTTAACGTGTTGATGAGCTTTGAGTGTTTCATAAAAATAGGTACGTTCGTCCTCATTATGCACCAAGAGTTCTAAGTTCATGCTGATGTACTTTCCCCCTTTACTGGTGTTTGAGGGGTTGAGAGTATAGTGACGTTCGGTAAAGATTTCCATCACGGCGATCTCGATACCGGCACGCTCAAATCCGACTACTTTATAGCACCAGTTGCATGGATACTCTAACTTTAGTTTTTCGGTTTCATCGTTGATAATCACCACTTTTGCCTCCTGATTTTGTTTCAAGTTGAATCGGACCGATCACCATCCCTTTATCGATGGCTTTGAGCATGTCATAGATCGTGAGCAATCCGATACTTGTTCCGGTCAATGCTTCCATCTCGACCCCTGTCTGACCGCTCAGTTTTGCAGTAACACTCAGGCGGAATCCCGGTAATTCGGGAAGCTCATCAATGTCGCAGTTGACACCGCTGAGGTTGAGCGGGTGGCACATCGGGATAATATCTGAGGTTTTTTTCGTCCCCATTATGGCGGCAATTACGGCGGTTTGAAGGACAGGCCCTTTTTTTGCGGTTTGTTGGATGACTGCATCAAATGCGTCTTGACTCATTGTAATCAGTCCACTGGCAACTGCTACACGCGATGTGGTATTTTTATCAGAGACATCGACCATTTTTGGACGGTCACGCTCATCGAGATGGGTTAAATTCATGTATGTACCCTAATAATCTTTTTATTATTATAGCTTAGAGTTGTAAATCGGGCATTGATTAAAAAATAACCATATTGTTGATAAAAAATGGGCTATAGTTTTGTCATGAGATTTTGGTGGTGCTAAAGGATAGTACGTAATTCCGAAATGTTCATAAAACCTCCTTCAAGATTCCTAAGGATTGCCCTGCAGTGATGACTACAGTGCGGGGCAAGACTGATAACTATAATTACACAATTAATTCGCCTTGAAAAGGCAAAAACTAAAAAATAAATTATAAGTGAAAAATGATGCAAAATTTAGTACGAAGCTATGCCGCAAATGCCCCGTTGATCGAAAAATTTATCCTTACTTCCTTAGGTCGAGTCAGTTTAAAAACTTTCAATGTACAGCTTGCCGAGCGTCTTTATAAAACATTTCCGAGTTTGGAACTCATTTACAAATGCGATGAAGGATTTGTCCAAAATTCACCCAATATTTATGCGGATCGTGAAGAGGGACACCATGCCGGAATCGATCGTGCCTATTTGGTTGATGAGGTGGCTATCCAAAAAGGGTGCCAGGTCAGTGAACCCTATATCTCAACTGCAACCGGGCATTTGTGTATAACGGTTATTTATGCAGTTTCAGACGGGTATCTGTTTTTGGATTTCCGGGTACGGAGTTTGTTAGAGAGATTTGATCTGATTGAGAAAAATGATGTATTTAAACGGATCAATCGCTCATCGTATGCGGTTATCGGCGGCGGATTACTCTTTTTTGGGGTATTTGTTGTGCTGTACGGCTTTTATACTTTTATCGGATATTTGGTTGGAAGTGAACCTCTCAGTATGGATACGGTTTTTAAACCGATTATCGCTTTAACGCTGGGACTTGCCGTTTACGATTTAGGGAAAACGATTTTCGAGCAGGAGGTATTACCGCGAACCCAGCATGTCAGTGATGCGTTTAATGCTAAAACACTGCTCAATTTCTCCGTTTCGATCATTATCGCTTTATTGATTGAGGCCCTTTTGGTTGTCTTTAAGATCGCGCTTCATGATTATAAAGATTTACCGTATGCATCGACGCTTATCGCGGCATTGGCATTTTTACTGTTGGTGTTTGCCGTCTTTATCTATTTGGTACGAAAAAGTGAAAAAGAACCGTGCAAAAGATGTGAGGAAGAGGAGAAAATGAATGTTTAGCGTTAAATACGTTTAAGTGCCTCTTGGTACTCGTGCGGATGGTTGAGGTTAGCAAACGGCTCTTCATCCGTAAATTCAACGTAAAGCGTATTAGAAGAGGCAAGGAGTTTGCCCAATCGGTGATCCCCTTCGGCTAGCATCCGTTCAAACTCTTCGAAAAGAGATCGGTGGTAGATTCCGCACAGCGGATGGCTTCCTGTTTTTGTTGTGGCGATTACTGCATCCAACTCTTCACTATCCGAATCAATCAATTTTTGAAATATCGATGCATCCACAAAAGGTGTATCGACACTTAAAACCATTATCCGATCATCGTTGATTGCTTTAAAAGCACTGACAAATCCTGCCGTAGGGGCATAATCAACTTCAATCGGATCGAGAATAAATTCTGCCTTAAAAGAGAACTTGTCAGCGCTTTTGGTTGAGATGGCTACATGCGCAAAGAGTTGGGTGAGGCGTTGGTATTGAAACTCGCTCAGCGATGAGAACCCTCCGAAGGGGAGGAGCGATTTATCCTCACCCATCCGAGAGCTTTTACCGCCTGCAAAAATAATGCATGGAAGAGAGAACATTATTGAGCAAACGCTGCGGTGAGGATTTTATCCATACCCGGAGTTGCACCGCTTTGAAGATACTCAAGAACCAAGGGCGAGAATTTATCGATCATCGAGGCGTCCATCCCTAAAAATGAGAATTGAGAGCCCAAAGAGCCTAGTCCGAGTAAACCGGCAGGTGCGGCATTGAGAAGTGTGGATGCTTGGGGTACTTGCTTGGTAAGAGCTGCGAAATCGGTTGGTTTCATGTTCCCTTTCGCATCATTAATCACGGCTGCTGCTCCTCCGATCGCTTGGGTCGGCGTAACACCGAGGGTTGTCGTGATGTTTTTAATCAACGGGTTAGAGGTGAGGGTGCTATCGGCGATAGGGGCAGCGCTTTGGGCTACGGGAGCAATGCTTTGCATAAGTGAACCGAAATCCAATGCATTCGCATTGGAAACCAAAAGCAATAAAGCGGCGAGAGTAAGTGAACGCATGGTAATCTCCATCTATACTATTTTTTGAATTATAACGGGATACCCGTTATCTAAAGAGCTATCACATTATTGTGAATACTTTGAATGCTTACCCGATTGGCAATTTCAGCTTTAAAAAGTAATTTTTGTTCTTCTTCGATAAGTTTACTGTATCTTTGTTGAACTTGTGCGACGGTCTCTATATCGGGAGCTGTTTTAGATAAGATGAAGCGGATAGGAACCCCGCTCTCATCAACTACAGGCACAATGTGCAGTTTTACCCAGCAGCTTTGAGCTTCTTTGTACCGATATTTAACATACCCTTGCCATGAAATATTATGACTTATGGTATCCCACATGGTTGTATAGATACTTTTGGGCATATCAGGATGGCGTAAAATTTTATGCGAAACTCCTATTAGTTCACTTTTTTCATAGCCGGATATTTCATAAAAAGTTCGATTGGCATATGTAATCGTATCAAACTTGTCAATTTCAATAATCATCGGTGTACCGGCATAACAAACAGAGTTATCAAAAGAATTGTAAATCACGCTTTTCTCCTTTTATGGATGTCGTCAAGTTATTGACAAGTAATACGTGAAGTATAAAAAAACAATGTGAGTGGATTGTCGCATTTTGATGGGTGCACGTGAGGGGGAGGGAAAATCTCTATAGCGATAAACCCTTCATCATCGTCGCGTGGTTTTCGACCCGTTTTATCATCGATGTTCATATACTGGAGCCGATGATGATCGGCGAGGAAGATACTCAAATATTTACTCAGCGGTTGGAAGAGGTTATTAAAAAGGCGTTCACCCTTTATCGGGTATCAAATCTGGCATAAGTTTCGATGCGAAAAATGCGTTGAATTTTAATCGTATATCCCCTCTTGGAGAATCGGTAGTTAGATAGTCCATTTCCAATAATTTCTTAATCAATGACGAAGCGGTTCGTTGGCTTTTGCCGATAGTTTTTTCAACTTCGCCTCGCGCTAGTTCCCCGACAAGAAGCAGTTTATTAAACAGCATCTCGCTATTTTGGGGGAGAGGTTCGATGTTGTACATCCCTTTTTGAGAAAACTCCACGAATCTTTCGATTCTCGCACTCAGTGTACTGAGCTTTAAGCTTTCATCCATAAATCGAATCTGATCGAGTGCGCTCTCCAACATAAAGTGCAAATAATATTTTAATCCCCGTAAGGACAAATCACCGTTTCCATCCGTCGCGCCTTGGCGAATCATATCGGCATGGGAGAGATATTTTTGGTAGCCGCTTACGTCTCGCGCTAAGCCCCGCGAAATATTCCATAACCCGTATCCATGAAGATTCATACTTTTTAAAAGGGCATCGAAATAAAGCCTAGAGACCCTGCCGTTTCCGTCTAAAAACGGGTGAATCCATGTAAGTCTGTGGTGTGCGGATAATGCGCATAAAAGCTGCATCGCTTTGGTTGTATTGTGAGCGTATTGACGATACATTTTCTCGAAATATCCAAAAATCATCTCAATTTCTTCGTTTGGAGGGGCGATATGGTTGCCTACTTGTACATCATTGGCGCGGAATTTCCCCGGAACCATTTGTAGAGTATGATCCTCATGTGTAATCGTCAAAAATGACTCCATCCCCTCTTGGGTATAGAAATAGTGATGAATTTCTCGAACAAAATTGCGATCATATACCTCGTTTTGGATAGATAGCTTTTCAATATGGCGTTGTGTCTGTATGTGTGCCAAAGAGAGCTTCTGCAACGATTTTTGAGACGAATTAGATGAAAAGTCTTGACGCATTGCTTTTTCAATATCGATGGGGTGGGTGCTTTGCGCTTCGATTCGGTTGGAATAATAGCTGTTGGTCACACGCAGAAGCTCTTGGATTGCTTCAATATTATGGATATTGAGACCTCCCGCTATCTGTGCGCTTTCGATACACACTTGCTCAGAGAGAATCAATAGTTCATGATCAAATACACCGTTGATGTCGATGGGTAATAGCGGAGATATTTTCATTGTGACCCCTTTTGGAAAGTATACATCATTGCCACTAATTTTGCAAGTAGTAACAAGCAAATTCATTCCTATTTTATGGCTATTTAAACAAAATATGTACCTAGTTTATAATAGTAAATTGCCACTATTTATACATCACTATTTTCTAAATCGTGCCAAATTTATCGTTATAAAATAACATTTCAAGTAAAATTATATGAATTATGAGTTTGTGTCGCTTCCTATATTGGGTAAGTGTTTACTCAGCAGTTGGAAGAGGTTATTAAAAAGGCGGGGGAGAGGGATGTATAGGTTTCAGAATAAATTCAGCAAAACACCCGTAATATTTCTATATGTCTAAGTTTTTAGGATTATAGTTATGAAAACCATTGATATCCATACTCACCTCCTCAGCAGTGACGTTGTATTCCAACGCTCGTACGACAAACTCGCCCTCCGCTTTTTCGCCAAAAAGTTCGGGATGGATCCCAAAGCCCTCGTGCGTGATCCGTATGGCGAATACACACGCGCACTGGTTTCATCGGTCAGAAACTCTCAGCACATCGAGAAAATCGTCCTCTTCGGCGTCGATGATCGGGTCGATGATGCGGGGAAAAGTCTCCACAAAGACATCACCGTCTGTGCGACGAATGAAGATGTAGCGACGTTGTACCGAGGGAATGAGGATGTCATCATCCCCTTTTTCTCGATCAACCCTAACCGCCCCGATGCCCTCGATCTCATCGACCGCTACGCCGATGCGGGATTTCGCGGGGCGAAATTTTTGCAAAACTACTGGGGGGTCGATACCCGTGAGGAGCGTTACCGCCCCTATTTCGACAAACTCGCCGCACGGGGATTGCCGCTGATCGTCCATGTGGGGAGTGAGAGCAGTGTGCACTCTTTTAAATCGTGTGAGAGTATCGAGATGTTGGATCATCCGCTGGAAGCGGGAGTGCAGGTGATTTGTGCGCATATGGCTCTGAGCTATGAACCGCGCCGTATTTTTCAGGCACTCTCCAAAAACCCGAAAAATTTTAATGACGAGTATTACATTCTCCTTGAAATGCTAAAAGAACATGATAATCTCTACGCCGATATCTCCGCCCTCCTCACCCCCGTTCGGGCAAAAGTGTTGCGCCATCTGAGCCGACAGAGTGACATCCATCACAAGCTCCTCTTCGGCACCGATTTCCCCGTCCCTTTTAGTACGGTGTTCAACAGTTATGATCTCCCGTATCGCAAACGGTTCGAACTCTCCCGCGAAGCAAACCCGTTTGATCGTTACAGCAAAGCGATTTTAGAGTATTTCCCCGCAGAGAATCCCATTTATACCAATTACACCAAGATATTAGGAACAGAAGCATGAAAACCAATTACACCGATGTCCTCCCACCCGAATGGAAACCGATGTCCGATATCTTTACCGCGTTAGGGGATGAACACCGGCAGCGGATGTTGATGCTGTTTGAACCGGATGAGCGGCTCACCGCAGGACAAATATCGGAAGCTTCGACACTGGCGCGTACCACTGTCTCGCATCATCTGAAAATCCTCCGTCAGGCCGAAGTATTGCTGAGTGAAAAAAAGGGGAAAGAGGTATGGTTTTGGATTAACAAGCCGTTACTCGAAAAAACGTTCGGAAATGTACTCAACTATTTGCAAGGAAACACTCAATGATTAAAGCGATTTTATATGTGATCGTCCGCTTTTTATTTCGGGTCAAGGTGGTCGGAGAGTTCCAGCGCGAAGAGAATCACACGGTGATCATCGCCAACCATCAGTCCTTTTTGGACGGGTTGATTTTGGGGCTGTTTTTGCCGATTCAGCCGGTATTCGTCGTTAATACCGAGATTGCCAAACGTCCTCTCGTTCGGATGTTTTTATCCTTGAGCGAATACCTCGTCGTTGATCCCTCCAATCCGATGGCGATCAAACAGATCATCCGCCTCGTCGAGAGCGGACGAGCTGTGGTTATATTCCCTGAGGGGCGGATCACGACCACTGGGAATTTGATGAAGATTTATGAGGGGTCGGCATTCGTCACCCTCAAAACCGAAGCGACGATTCACCCTGTTATCATCGAGGGGGCGACGTTTAGCACCTTATCGCGTATGGGAAGCGATCATCCGACACGATGGTTTCCTCAAATCACTCTCACTTATTGCACCCCGACACGACTGCGCATCAGCGAGGGGGGGAGTGGACATGAGAGACGGACTAAATCGGGTGAAGCGATGCGGACACTGTTGCAAAAATGTCTCTTTGAATCACGCCGTCCGAATGATCTCTACGGTGCATTTCTCGATGCGCTGTCGATCTATGGAAGCTCACGAAAAATTATCGAGGATACCAAACAGATCGAATACACCTACCGCCAGCTTCTGGCGATGACATTGGGGTTGGGTAGATTGCTATCACGTCACAGTGTGCCCTCAGAAGCGATCGGGGTATTGATGCCGACGGCGGTTCCGACATTGGCCCTGATATTGGGGCTTAGCGCGCAAGGGCGAACCCCTGCAATGCTCAACTTTACCGCCGGAGTTGACGGACTGCAAAATGCGTGCGAAGGTGCTCAAATCAAAACGATCATCTCCTCCAAAGCGTTTGTGGAACAAGCGAAACTCGAAGCGAAATTGGGTGCATTAAAAAATGTCCGTATCCTCTACCTCGAAGATTTAAAAGAAGAGATGGGGTTAATGGATAAGCTCTGGCTGATGGGATATGCCCGCTATTTCCCCAACTGCGTACGGGTTAAATCCGATCCCAAGACACCCTGCGTTATCCTCTTTACCTCCGGTTCGGAGGGGAAACCCAAAGGGGTTGTCCTCTCGCATGAAGCGATTTTGGCGAACATCGCCCAAATCCGTGCTATCGTCGATTTTTCAACCGAGGATAAGGTGCTTAACGCATTGCCGATTTTTCACTCCTTCGGACTCACGGCGGGGACACTGTTACCGATTTTGGGAGGGATACGCCTCTTTTTGTACCCATCACCTCTGCACTATCGGGTGATTCCTGAGATTGCGTATGACCGATCGTGTACGATACTCTTCGGGACGAGCACTTTTTTAAATCATTATGCTTTACACGCCCATCCGTACGATTTTTATCGCCTCAGATACGTCGTTGCCGGGGCAGAAAAGCTCTCGGCGAGTGTCAAAGAGCTGTGGTTTGAGAAATTCGGGATACGGATTTTTGAAGGGTATGGAGCGACCGAAACGGCTCCCGTTATTGCCGTCAATACCCCTATGGCGTACCGCAGCGGCACCGTAGGGCAGGTTTTACCGGGGATTGAGACGAAACTCATTCCGGTACCGGGGATCGATGAGGGGGGGATTTTACACGTCAAAGGTGCCAATGTCATGAGCGGCTATCTCCGCGCTGAACGTCCCGGGTTTTTAGAGAAACCGAGTTCCGAGGCCGGAGAGGGGTGGTACGATACGGGGGATATCGTCACGATCGATCACGAGGGATTTGTCCGCATAGCGGGGCGGGTAAAACGGTTCGCCAAAATTGCGGGGGAGATGATCTCGTTGGAATCGGTCGAGAAACTCGCCCTCAGCGCTTCACCTGCATGCTATCACGCCGCATCGTCTCAAAGTGATGAGAGCCGTGGTGAAGCCCTCGTCCTTTTCACTACCGATAAAGAGATGAAGCGTGATATTCTCCAACAGAGCGCCCGCTCAGGCGGATACCCTGAAATCGCCGTCCCGCGCAAAATCGTCTATGTCGATGCCATCCCCGTACTAGGCACTGGTAAAACCGACTACGTCACCCTCAAAGCAATGGCGGCGGATGCATGAGCGGTCCACTCTATCTCCTTAAAACCCGCCGTTTTGCTCCGCTGTTCGGAACCCAGTTTTTAGGGGCGTTTAATGACAATCTCTATAAAAACACTCTCGCGGTACTGCTCACCTTTCAGGCTGCTGAGTGGACATCGATTTCATCCGCACTTCTCGCTCCTTTGATCGGTGCGGTTTTTATCGCCCCGTTTTTTCTCTTCTCGGGACTATCGGGTGAGATTGCCGATCGACTCGATAAAGCGCGTCTTGCTCGGATCGTCAAAGTGTGGGAAATGATCATGATGATTGTTGCAGCGGCAGGATTTGCAAATCATTCCTTTACGACACTTTTGATGGTGGTATTTGGGATGGGGATGCACTCGACTCTCTTTGGTCCCATCAAATACTCGATCATTCCGCAGCATATGAAGGAAAACGAATTGATCGGTGCCAACGCTTTGATCGAGTCGGGGACATTCGGAGCCATTTTACTGGGTACGATTGCCGGGGGGGCACTCGCCGCGATCCCCAATGGTGGAGTGATCGCTTCATTATGTGCGCTGGTGGTGGCCGTAGTTGGGTATCTTTTTAGCCGTTACATCCCCTCTGCACCGCCGCCGAGCCGTGAAGAGCCGTTTGCGTTCGGGTTTTGGAAACATACCACGGATGCAATCGCTTTGGCATACCGGGATCGGCTTGTTTTTTTGGCAATTTTAGCTATCTCGTGGTTTTGGCTCTACGGCGCACTCCTCCTCTCGCAATTTCCCTCCCTCGTCAAAGATTTATTGATGGGAAGTGAGGGGACGGTAACATGGATCCTCGCCCTCTTTACTTTGGGGATCGGTATCGGTTCGGTGCTGTGTGAACGGCTAAGCCATCACCGTGTCCGCTACACTCTCGTGGTCGCCGGAGCCGTCGGTATGGCGGTTGCCGGGGTCGATTTCGCATTGGGGATCGGGACGTTTGAACCTGATGGTATCTTGAGTCAGAACCCTCATTTCTGGCGGATCGTTGCGGATGTAACACTGCTGGGAATCTTCGGCGGACTCTACAGTGTCCCTCTTTATGCGCTGTTACAGGAGCGAAGTGCACCGGAGGCCAGATCGCGGATCATCGCCGCAAATAACATTCTTAACGCACTTTTTATGGTTTTGGGAGCGGTAGCGACGATGGCAATCCTCTCAATGGGCTACAGCATAGCATGGTTGTTTGGAATTGTCGCGCTAGCAACGGCACTGGTGGGGAGTATTATTTATAAAGTGAGGAGAGAGAAATGAAAAGAGTGGTAATGGGAGTTTCATGTGCGTTATTAATCATAACAGCCCCTGTATTTGGTGTAGATCACACACAATCGGATCTGTCACATATTGTTGATAGTGCCCGCCATAATGACGCGGTAGCGGTAGAGAACCTGATCCAGCGTTCTCTGATACTCCGAGAAAAGATCCCTACGTTTGTAGAAGCGGCGGATAAAGCAACAAAAGAGCACAATGGGGCAATCCCCTCCGCCCTTTCCGTTTCTATCGCCTCTTCTATCGGAGAAGCCGATGCGATCCGTACCACCTTGTTCCCGTACGCACTGCGCTATCGAAATACCCTCTATCGTACCGATGAATCACTGGATGACCGTGACCGTATCGAGTCGATTTTAATCTCGATGGCTGCTGCGCTCACTCTTTATGACAATGCCCATTTTATGGAGGAACAGTTTGCTTCCAAAAGTGCTCTGCGAGAAAAACTCAACGAAGCGTATCCTGAATACGGTGTAGAGGGTAATTTCTATAAAGATTCTCTGATGCGCGCCTCGACTCTCACCTACCGTTCTTCCATGCTTGACGCGATCCGTTTTTTTGAGGGAAACCGCCAAAGTATTGCGTATCATATTGCGAAAGCCGATCCCGCCATCCAATCTCTTTATGCGTACATCGATCACTCTGCAATGCGTGCAAAACTCGGAGGGGATAACGCCTTTACCCAAATCTCCGATCAAGTTGGTGTACTGCTCTCCCGAACAATCGAGTTGCCGTTTAGTACGGTTGAAAAACTCAAATTCAATCTCTCCAAAGGGGTTGGCAACACGATGGGAATGGTACGATGGAGAAGCGGTAAACTGCGTAATGATCGGGTGTTTCTATCGGAGTTCTCAGAACATCTGAAACCCGGTGATATTCTCCTCGAGAAGACCCCGTTTGCTCTGACGGATAAAACGATTCCGGGACATTTCGGACATGCGGCGATTTACATCGGAACCTATGATCAGCTCCGCGAAATGGGAGCGCTTGAAACCCCGTTTGTCCGTAAACATCTCGATCAAATACGCGAGGGAAAAGTAATCCTCGAAGCGCTTCGTGAGGGGGTGGTACTGAACCGTGTGGAAGATTTTATGAACATTGACGATGTTGCGGTGTTACGCCCGAGCCGAATACAAAGCGACGCGATGCGTACGTCGCTTGATCTGGCGATGAGCCATTTCGGGAAAAAATACGATTTTGATTTTAACGTCAACACCACAGAAACAATCGTCTGTTCTGAACTGGTCTATGCGGCTTATCCGCAGATCGATTTTATGACCAAAAAGGTTTTGAGCAGTTTCACCATTTCACCCGATGACATTGCTAAACTCGCTTCAGGAGATACAGCCGCTCCATTGGAACTCACATTTTTTGCGCATGATGGGAAAAAGGTGTATGTAAAAGGGGAAAAAGAAGAAGGGGCTAAACTCTATCGAACCCTTGTTGGGATCGAAGAGAAGTATCGTTAAGAGAAAATTTCTTAACTTATGGTTGCAGGATCAGTGATATATCCTGTAATTGCCGAAGCGGCAGCCACGGCAGAATTGGCGAGATAGACTTTCGAGCTGCGTGAGCCCATACGTCCGACAAAGTTGCGGTTGGTGGTTGCAACCGCAACTTCGTTATCACCTAAGATACCCATATATCCACCCAAACATGCACCGCACGTCGGGTTGGAGACAACGCCGCCCGCATCGATGATGATATCCATGTATCCGAGTTTTGTCGCTTCACGTGCGATACGCTGTGTCCCCGGTGTGACGATAAGACGGACATCCGGATGAACGCGTTTGCCGTTAAGAATTTCAGCGGCGATTTTAAGATCACTCAAACGACCGTTGGTACAGCTTCCGATAAATGCCTGATCGATTTTGATCTGATCAGAGACAGCTTGGCTGAGGCTGTGACCGTTGGATGGCAAGAACGGATAGGCGATAACAGGTTCGAGCGCAGCAACATCGATTTCAAGGATTTGAACATACGTTGCATCTTCGTCAGAGTAATGGATCTTCGGTTCACGTGCGAGAGGTTTATCGGCTAGGAACTCTGCCGTGATCTCATCATACGCCACGATCCCGCTTTTCGCCCCCGCTTCGATCGCCATGTTGCACATACTGAAACGATCATCCATCGTGAGGTAAGGGATCGTGCTCCCGACGAATTCGAGCGTGCGGTAGAGTGCGCCGTCAACCCCGATCATGCGGATAACTTCGAGGATAATGTCTTTCCCCGTTGTATAGGTTCCCGGTTTTCCACTTAATACTACTTTGATAGATTCAGGAACTTTGAACCAGTTTCCTCCGGTGATCATTGCAAACGCGAGGTCAGTTGAACCCATCCCTGTCGAGAATGCTCCCAATGCACCGTGAGTACAGGTGTGGGAGTCGGCACCGATGATGACGTCACCCGGGATAACCAACCCTTTTTCCGGAAGCAATGCGTGTTCGATTCCCATGTCTTTTTCATCGAAAAAGTGTTTCATTTGATATTTTTTAGCGAAATCACGGCTGATGCGCGCTTGGTTCGCTGATGCGATATCTTTGGCAGGGATAAAGTGATCCAAAACGATGGAGAACCCCTCAGGGTTGGCAAGCTTTGTTGCACCCGAATCTTCGAACGCTTTGATCGAGATGGGGGTGGTGATGTCGTTTCCGATGACCATATCGATCGGTGAGCGGACGATTTCACCGGCATAAACGGTGCGTCCGACGTGCTCGGAGAAGATTTTTTCAGTAATGGTTTGGCGCATAAGAGTTACCTTTTAAGGGTCTAAATAATGGCGCGATTATACCATATCGAGTCTTAGCGTTTTGGAGTTGGTTTGACACTTTTAGGGGTATCGCAACTTTTTGCTCCGCACGATTTGCTTTTGTCGTTATCACACCCTTTTTTCGCACTGTCGCACATTTGAGGGGAAGTGATAAATTTCATATGGTGTTGATACATCCCTATGAGGGTCGGAAATTGTTTTTTTTGCTCATCATTTAAAACCAGATAAATGGTGTCTAAGAGATCGATTTGCGCTTTGAGTGCTTTTGCATCGGGCGAGTTTAGTGCGTAAGCCCCCGGATTGAAATTACCGCCTTGGAATGCTTCGGTAGGGATCAAAGGGGTTAATGAACGAACCTCTTTTTTATAAAGATGGATAGCGGTTCGAATATCGCCGTTCTCCCCCATCCCCATTTGATCCAATGCATAGGTGATCGGTTCGATCAACGGGGGTGTATTCTTATATCTCCCACCGCAACTGTTGGAAGGGTTAGAGCAAGCGAATGCTGTAATAGTCAAAAAACTAAGGGCGATAAGTAAAGGTTTCATAAGGAACTCCTGATTCTGGATGGGTAAATCATACACTCGTATATTATAAGAAAAACTAAATTAATTGTGCTAAATAATTTCTACAAAATTTTAAACAATCTGAAAATAATCATTTTCAGATTGACAAAGTGTTAACACTCCAGTATCTTAATCCGTCTATAATAGAAAAACTAAAACAGGAGTTGTTATGCGCCATTTTTCACCCTCATTTAGAATCTGGCATTGGTTGAATGCCATTGCAGTATTCGGACTTTTTATCACCGTTGTGTTGAGAGAGAGTGTTATGCACAAGGCAAATATCGGTGCAATCGTACAAGCCAAAATGGCTGAGCTTGGGACTATTGTCACCGATGAGCAGGCAGTGATGATCGGCAAAGCAGTCCGTTCACCGATGTGGGATTGGCACATCTATTTAGGAATTGCGGTTGCCGTTTTATTAGTATGGAGATTGGCGATAGTGGTCAAAAACGGATTCGGGTTCGATGATAATCCTGCCATGCAAAAGGTATATCTCCTTTATCGAGCGGTATATGGGGTGATGGCGATTATGTCTCTCAGCGGTTTGGCGCTCTATTACAAGATTACCGGTGAAGCCAAAGAGAATGTTGAGACATTACATCTGGTCTTAGGCTGGGCAATATTTGCTTTCATCGCACTCCATATCATCGGCGTGATACTTGCCGAGAAAAAAGATCAAAGCGGTTTGGTATCGCGGATGATCAATGGGAAGTAAAGCTTAAGAGCTTCTATGGTTTCGTTTTCTCATCCTTTAGAAACTCTTTCTTGACAATCCAAAGATAAAAAATCGGAATTAGAATTAAGGTCAATAATGTCGATGTGATCAATCCGCCAAGCATTGGGGCCGCTATTCGTCCCATTATTTCGCTTCCTACCCCTTTGATGTAGAGCAATGGCATAAGTCCTGCCATAAGACTAAAAACTGTCATCAGCTTAGGCCGTATTCTCTTGGCCGCACCGTCTATGCACGCATTCAGCAATGAAACGTATTCTCTTTTGCCTTCCAGTCTTTTTTCATCAACGGCTTCTTTGAGGTATATAAGCATCACGATGGCAGTTTCTGCCGCAACCCCAAGAAGGGCTAAGAATCCGACTATTACGGCGATACTCATAGAAAATCCCAGTAGCTTTACAGCAAGCAGACCGCCTACGAAACTAAACGGAAGGGTAAAAAAGACGAGCGCCGTAAGACGTATATCCCTAATCGAGGCGAAAATCAGCATAAAGGTAAGAAGCAGACTGATCGGAGCAATAAGAATCAGCGTTTTTTTGGCGCTTTCGAGATATTCACTCTGTCCTGTCCATTCATACCGGATACCTTGCGGTACTTTGATTGTTTCTATCACTTTTTGTGCTACTTGCTTATACTCAGAGGGGGTTATCGTCTCTTTTGGCATGATATAGATGTAGCCGACCGGCAGCGCTTTTTCGGTTTTTATCTCCCCCGGTGCTTCTATGTAGCTGATGTCGGCGAAATCCGAGAGAACATGTTGTCCTAATTCGGTTTTGATGAGGATGTTTTTGATCGCTTCTATGTCACCCCTTGCTGAGGCATCCAGCCTTACAGATATAGGGTATCTGTGTGTTCCTTGGATCATCGTGGAAACACTTGATCCACCTACGCTTAGTGCTATAGTCTTGAATATTTCGTCTCTGTTCAGCCCGTATTGGGCTATCATATCGTCCTTGGGTTTAATATCGAGATAATATCCCGTAGCAGCCTTTTCGGCAAATACTGCCGAACTTCCTTCCAGTTTGTTGAGCGCTTTACTGATTTCGTTCGAGTATTTTTCAATATCCTCAAAATTTTGACCGTAAACTTTTATACCAAGCGGTGTCCTAATACCCGTAATGAGCATATCTATACGCCCTCGGATGGGGTAGGTCCATGAATTTGTCAGCCCTTCGATTTGAAGTGCTTTGTCCATCTCCTCCATCAGCTTCTCTTCGCTCATTCCGGCTCTCCACTGATCTTTCGGCTTTAGCGTGATAATGGTTTCTATCATCGCGAGGGGAGCGGAGTCGGTCGCCGTATCCGCTCGTCCGGCTTTACCGAATACGGTTTGGACTTCTGGGAATTTTTTGATAATTTGGTCTGTTTTCTGGGTAATACTTGATGCCAAATCGACGCTAATACCCATAGGTGCAACAGGCATATACATGAAAACTTCTTCGGAAAGTTTAGGCATAAACTCCCATTTAAGAGTGTTGTATAACGGGTAGGAGAGCACCATAGTGCCGATAAATAGTATTAAAGCCGTCTTTTTGTAGCCCATAATTTTACGCAGTAAAGTCTCGTAGTGCTTTATAAAAAAGCTGTTTATCCGTGAATCTTCTTCTGCTTTAATCTTATCATTTAAAAATATGGTCATTAGTGCCGGAGTGAGGGTAATGGCGATAATGGCACCAAAAAGCATAGCAAAACTTTTGGTAAATGCCATTGGCGAAAAGAGCGCTCCCTCCTGACCCGTCAGTGCAAAGATCGGCATGAAGCTTACGATAACGAGCATGAGTGCAAAGAAGATCGGGCGTCCTACTTGCTTTGAGCTTTCTAATATCGCGTCAAGTTTGATGGCATAGGTGAGCGCTAGCCCCTGTTTCCTTTTTTCAATGATATGCTTATGGGCATTTTCAACGAGGACGATGGACGCATCTACCATGGCACCTATCGCAATGGCTATTCCTCCAAGACTCATGATATTCGAGCTCATTCCAAACGATGTCATCGCTAAAAAAGTAAGCCCGATAGTAAGCGGAAGGGTGAGGACGATAACGGCAATACTTCCTGTGTGTCCGAGAAAAATTGCAACGATGATGGCGACAGCGATCGCTTCTTCGATAAGGGCTCTTTTGAGGGTATCAACCGCTTTTTCAATTAATTCACTTCGGTCGTAGACGGGTACGATCGTTACATCCGGGCCGGTAAGTGTTTTTAGCTTTTCTTTGACATCTGCTATGACTTTATAGGCATTTTCTCCTATTCTGGCGATAACGATACCCCCTACCGTCTCGCCCTCTCCGTTTAGATCCGCAACTCCTCTTCGCTCCGAAGGGGTAAGATTTACGCTTGCAACATCGCGTATACTCAAGGAGAGACCATTGTTGGCAAGGAGCGGTGTATTAAGTATCTCCTCCTCGTTTGCATAGTATCCGCTGGTTTGCACCATATTTTCAAAGCCATTTCGCAGTACAACCCGCGCACCATCTGAGACGTTCGTTTTTTCTATGGCATTTGAGATATCCAAGATGGAGAGATTGTAGTTAACCAGCGCATTTTGATCTGCGGTGATTTCATAATTTTTGACGAAACCCCCGATACTTCCTACTTCACTGACGCCCGGTACTGAAAGCAGTCCGAAACGGAGAAAATAGTCTTGATAACTTCGCATATCGGCTAGATTTAATGTCGCGGAGGTAAGGGCGTATTGGTATACCCAGCCAACACCCGTGGCATCCGGCCCCAGCGTTACTGAGGCGTCTTTCGGAAACGATTTTATGCTTTGGCTGAGCTTTTCGAGCACCCTTGTTCGAGCGAAATACAAGTCTGTTTTGTCTTTGAAGACAACATAGATCAGTGCCGTTGAAAATCCGCTAAATCCTCTGACCGTTTCGACATTGGCCAAAGATAAAAATGAGGTTGTTAGCGGGTAGGTAACCTGCTTCTCTATGATTTGCGGGCTTTGTCCTTCCCATTTAACCTCGATAACAACCTGTGGCGGAGTGAGATCAGGCAAAGCATCGAAAGAGGCATTTTTTACCCCCCAAAAGGAGGCTAGAGATAAAAGGGTAAAAAGTAAAAAGATAAAAATTCGGTTTTTGAGTGAAAACTCAATAATTTTTTCTATCATCTTAGTATAACCCGTTTATTTTAGCGTCAGCATCAAGCATGAACAACGCATTGTTAGCCACCTCTTCACCTTGCGTGATACCGTCTACTATTTGATACGTATAAGCATCTATCTTTTTAGCCGTTATTTCCAGCGGTTCGAATTTATTATCGACTTTGACGAAAACAAACTGCTTTTTACCCCGCTCAAGTACGGCAGTTTTCGGGAGCGCCAAAATCCTCCCCCCCTTGGATTCAATACGGGCTTTGGCAAACATATTGGCGACCAAGTGTCCATCGTTTTGCAGGCTTGCACGAGCGGTTAGGCTCCTGTCGTTCTCATTGATTTCGGGAAGAATTTGGCTGATCTTTGCCTTGTAGGTTTTAGATGCCCCGTTAAAGCTCAGGAGTACGGTAGAGCCTTTTTGCAGTGTAGGAATATCACGTTCGTATATTTTGATATCTACCCAAAGCGTCGAGGTATCGGCGAGTCTCATGAGCGGTTTACCTGCTTCTGCGAACGAGCCGGCAAATAGAGATTTTTCCACTACTGTACCGTTGTAGGGGGAGTATACGGCAACTGTTTTGGACGCGGTTTTGGAGGAGAGGGTTTTGGCGATGTCTGCGTTTGAAACACCCAGTAGCGCGAGTCTTTGCTTTGTTGATTCAAGTAACGATAGTGCCGTTTTTGAAAAAGTCTCATCCTCAAACGCTTTTGATTTTTCGACATACTCTGCTGTTTTTATGAGTTCCTCTTTTAATGCTAAAATTTCAGGACTGTACACAGTAAAAAGTAAAGAACCCTTCGAGACTTTTGCATACTTTTCATCTACCGATATCTTTTCGACAAAACCTGAAAACTTTAGGGTGATTTCTTTTGTAGATGCTTCTTTAAAAGAGGTTTTTGCAAAAAATTCTTTTTGGGGTATGTTGTGTGTTTCTTGGACCTTAACGGTTGATATTTTGTAGTTCTGTGCATATACGGTAACGATGAGGATCGTAAGCAAAAGGGCTTTTTTCATAGTTCTTCTCCGCTAAGTTTTTTGATTTGTGCGAGAGCAATATTGGCGTCATAGGTGTAGTTTATCAACTCTAATTCAAGGCTAAGGGCATCTTTTATGGCACTTATGACATACGCTTTCGACGAATCGGTTGTTTTGAGTGATGCAAGGGCTGATTCGAGTAAGTGTGAGAGTTGCGTTTTTAGAATTTTATCGGTTAATGCGTAGTTTTTTTGCGCACTTTCTAACTTTATTTTGGAGCTGTCAAGTTCATACGAAAGGGTATTCTTAAGATTTTCACCTTCCTCTATTTTGGCGCTTAATTCGTATTGTGTCTTCTTGATTAGGGCATCTTCTCTGCCGTATATTTGCAGTGGGATGCTGACTCCAAAAAACCAATAATTACGAAATTCAGAATCAGCGCTGGCATACCCTAGGCTTAGCCCTATGTCCGGTATTTGTGAGAGTTTCTCGCTCTGTAACTCTTTTCCTAATGAATCAACCGTCGTATTGAGAGAGGCGTACTCTTTTGAGTCCTCTATGACTATGGATTTAACGTCAGTATTCGGTACTGAAAATGGTATCTGAATCTCTTTCTCCACTTTTACCCCAAAACTTTGAAGCTTTCTAAGTTGAGTTTTCTCTTCGCTTTCCAAATCGATCATTTTGCGCATAAAAAAGGCGATTTCCATATCACCTCGAATAAGTTCGTTATGAACTGTATTTCCAACAGTATTGGAAGCTCTCAAAAGTTCCAATGCAAATTTAAGTGTTTGCAAATATTTGTCGTATGTTTTTTTGGTTTCTTTTGCTTTTGCTAGATCGTAACCGCTTTGTTTAAGAGCAAATTCAAGATTTAGCTTTTTTTGTGACACCGTGTGTTCTAAAGATTTGGCAACTAATTCTTTTACCTCTTTTTTTACACTTAGTTTCGCTGTAAGGGGGATGTTTTGTGATATGCCAATCATTACCTGCTGCATAGGTTCGATATTTCGTTTGGTAGGATTGGTAAAGTCTATGTTGGTTACTTGTACATCGAGTTGAGGGTTGTCCAGTTTACCCGCGATCTTTGCATCCTCCTGCGCCGCTTTTACTTCGGCCTCAAGTGCCTTGATCTCAGGATTCTGCACGAGAACATCGGCTATGAACGCATCAAACGTTTGAGCATTTAATACACCTGCACAAAGAAGCGCCAAGATAACCTTGTTCATAACTACAAACTGACTGAAGTTTTGTATCGTTTTCGTTTGCCATCCGTATCTACTATGGTTACAGAAACTTGCCATGTGCCACTCATAGCAAAGTTAAGAGAGCCTTTATAAATACCACTCTTCCCTTTTAAATTCATTTTATCACTCATCTCCGGCATCCCCGGCATTTCAGGCATAAACGCTTTGATTTCTACCGATTTTGGGGCAAGCGGTTTACCCTCTTTGGTTAGGGTAATCGTCAGATTGTTTTGCCCTACCATTAAATCTTTGTCAGATTGTATTTTTACCGTTATGTCCGAGGCTTTACCGCTCGTATTAAGCGGTGCAGCAAACAAAGCACCTATGGATAGTAAAAACACCAATATAATTTTTTTCATTTTTTTACCTTTTCTGTTGTGATAAGCATATCTTATAGCAATAGAATCAATAAAGCAAGAATGAAATGTTAATAGTATTAATTAGGAGTCTTATTCTTGGGCTTCGTGAGTATCTTTAAAGGTTTCGCGAATGGCGAGAAACTCACCTAATCGCTCAAAAAAGATGTCAACGAGATGAGGATCGAAGTGCCGTCCTCTCTCCTCTTTGAAGAGGGAAAAAATTCGCTCATCATCCCACGCTTTTTTATAAACACGGTCGCTTCCAAGTGCATCAAATACATCGGCGAGCGCTGTGATACGCCCATAGATATGGATCTCTTCTTCTTTTAATCTTTTAGGATAACCGCTACCGTCCCATTTCTCATGATGTTCATGGGCAACAATGGCGGCGGCTTGGAGCAGGGCTCTGTTGGAGTGTTTAAGCATCTCATACCCTAAGGCGGCGTGGGTATCCATGATGCGTCGCTCCTCTTCGTCAAAACGTCCCGGTTTGTTCAAAACCGCATCGGGGATGGCGACTTTTCCGATATCGTGCATCGGAGAAGCCTGTTTGAGCATTTCCGCTTCCTCTTCATCCAATCCGTAATACAATGCGAGAAGTTTGGAATATTCTGCCACCCTTTTGACGTGATTTCCTGTCTCCTTGGAGCGGCTTTCCCCGATAGAACCCATCGTAAAGACGACTTCTCTTTGGGTCTCTTCGATTTCTTGGTTAAGATCGGTGATTTCGTTTAGGGCATGACCCATTCCGCTGATCATGGTATTGAAAGATCGTGAAAGCTCTCCGATTTCATCGTCTCGTTTAATGTGTACTTGCTGGGTGTAGTCGCGTGTACGGGTAATTTTTTTAGCGGTATTGGAGAGGGTCATGATCGGTTTGATCAAATGCGTTGCGATGAAATAAGCGGCAAGTGCAATAAAAACAGCACCGCCGAGCAAGAAGAGGATAAACCATAGTTCGTATTTGTACAAAAGACGATAGGCAAATTCTTTTTTCTCTTCCAAGACGACGGTGAGATCGGGAGCATTTTTAAGTGTTTTGGATACTTTGAGAGAATCCTGAAAAAGAGAAGGACGTAGGGATGTCGTTCCATCGGCATGCTGAATGTAATAGTGTCTTTGTTGCGTATTGGAAAAAAAGCGTTTGAAATTTTCTACCGGATAGCGTACATGGAGTATCCCGATCGGTTGCGTTGAGAATGTCGAGTAGACGTTAACGCTCAAAAAAGATTTGAAACGGTTTGTTTTTCCAATCGTATTGAAATCACTGGAAGCGATAATCATCCCATGGGGGTCGGTAAGATAAAAATCCCCCACTATTTTTAGATCATTTTTTTTCGATAACAACGCATTACTGATACGTCGATCTAAGTCTTTGGTATAAACATCGTTCATGATATCCGATTTTGCTAGGAATGCCATATCATTGTGCAGCGTTAGCAGATGTTGGTCGATACGTTCAACACTCAAGTGCAGTTGGGTATTCATCTCCTGCGTAACGGCATCGTAGAGTTCCTGACGGAACGAGTTGCCTACCAAAAACATAGTTAGAGCGTAGGGGATGAGGCTGACCGCTAGAAAGAGAAGAATCGTTTTGAGTTTAAAACTCATAAATGACCTTTACACTCGAATCAACCATCGAGGAGGGGATGTACCCGATTGCTCCTTCGACATTTTGGACGAATGCTTTGATGGATTCATGAGAAGGCTGAGTAATGGGAGGGGTTAGCCCTTGGAAATGCTGTTTGACCCAGTAGGTATTTAGACGGTCTCGATCCATTTTTAAAATTTCATTTTCGAATGTAATTCGAGAAGGGTCTTGACCGAGTAGATTGAGCGGAATGATCTTTTGATTCCCGATGGCGTGACGTTTCATCAAAAAGAGATCCCGTATTTGTTGGGACGTAATTTCTGAAAGAGTGATCTTTTTAGAGATAATAATACTGTACTCCGCACCGAATAAACTCCCATAAAGAAAGTAAAAAATCAACAATTTTTTCATCAGAAGAGTACCGAAAAGGAGAGTAGGGTACGGTTCTCATTTTCTTGAGAATGCCACTGATATTCCCCTTTGATAGAGATAGGATAAATTGGACGGTAGCTGTATCCGAAAATACCGATGTGGTCTTTATAATCACGATGCTGATCATCGTAATATTCGTAACGTCCTACAATAGCGTGTTCGTTTGAAAAATGATAGACGCTTTGGAAATATCCGCTGAGGGTAAGATCGCTTTTGGCATGCTGATAGTCGGTTTGAGCTGTAATGGCTTCTGCGCTTAGGAGGAGAGAACCGTTATCGTATTTTACATTTCCTTGTAAAAAACGTGTTTTTTCATCCGAGTTTAATGCGATAAATTCCCCGATACTTCCGCCGAAACTTGTTTCCATGGAGAGCTCATGTTCTAAGGATAAACCGTAAAAATGGGTATTTGGGATATTGATATACTCTTCATCCATATCGTGGGTTGCTTGGCCGAAGAGATGATAGCGGGTTGTACTGCTTTGGGGTAGATAGCCGTTCATATCGATACCGGTCAAAAATTTCGGGAATAAAAGAGAACTGTAGAGGGGGTTGGATGTGGTGTCTCGTAGAACATTAATCGGTTCAAGATTCCAATATCCGATCGGAGTTATCTGTTTACCAACGCGGAAATTAAAGGTATCGGACATCCAAATATCCATGTATAAACGTTCGATATGAAACTTTTGACTTCCCCCTTCATTCCCATTGGTAAGGTGTTTATGATAAAATCCGACTGCTTCGAGTTCTGCTAAATACGAAACATTAGATCCGATATTACCGTATGCCATAACGGCAACATCGTCGATTGTAAAAGTATCTGCTTGTTGATTGGATTCAAATTCAGTGGAGACATAACCTCCCGCTGTTAAAGAATCATGAAGATTGAATCCATGACCAAATTCGTAAGGGGTTGCATAGAGAGGTGAGGTTAAAACTATGAGATAAAGGGATAAAAATCTAAACTGCACAAACAATCCTCAATAACTGAATCTTTTCAAAATTGTTTTTATCGTATCATAAAGTCAGATAAGATTTGCTTGTAATTTAGCTGTTGAGCTTAAATTCCAGAGTAAAATCTATCTCTATCGGTAGAGACGGAAGGAAGTTATAATACCGCTAAAAAAGGATAATACTGTGACAACCATCTGGCATAACCCGAAATGTTCAAAATCACGTGAAGCGTTGAAATTGCTCGAAGAGAAAGGGGGATCTTTTGAGGTATTCAAATATCTTGATACCCCCCCATCACGAGAAGAAATTACCGCTTTGTTAAAAAAACTAGGGATTTCAGCTCGGGAGCTGATGCGGACGAAAGAGGATCTGTATAAAGAGTTAGGGTTGGCAGAAGTGAATGATGAGGAGAAGCTGATCGATGCGTTAGCGGAATATCCTAAACTCATTGAACGCCCGATTTTGATCGAAGAAAATCGAGCGGTGATTGGTCGTCCGGTCGAAAAAACGATAGAGTTTTTAGGCTAAGTTCGGAATTTTTGGAGCTTTTGATTTAAATCTACGGTATTGAGATCAAGTCCATGTGCGACATTGGTAATCTGGGAGATACTGGTTGTATTGGACGTGGCAATGACATTGATTGAATCGATTTTGGTTGAAATCAACTGCATCCCCTCATTTAGTTCTACCAGTCCCTGATTGGAGTGATGGATACTCTTTGCCGCTATCGTCATGAGTGATGATGAGGTTTGAATTATCGTTTGAACCGCATTGGAATCTTTGGAAACCAGCTGGATCGAAGTAGCCGATTTATCCATTTTTTGGCTTGTATCGGTGATCGCAGCGACGATTGTACTGATGGTACGGTTGATCTTTGACAGGCTCTCTTGGGTCCGTTCGGCAAGTTTGCGTACTTCGTCGGCAACGACGGCGAATCCTCTTCCGTGTTCTCCGGCACGTGCTGCCTCGATAGCGGCATTAAGCGCTAAAAGATTGGTTTGATCGGCAATGTCCCCGATGATATTGAGTACCCCTTTAACCTCTACCGCTTGAGAGCTAAGCGTTTTAAGATCATCCGAGAGAATCAGTTGGGTTTGGGAAACGGTATGAATATCGTCATTCATCCGGGTAATTTGTTTACTGGCCTGGGTGAGTTGCGTAGAGGCTTCTTGGATTTTAGTATTCGTTTCTTCAGACATGCCGGTAGAGGTATGAATGATTTTTTGGAGGGTGAGGATATGGTTATGGCTTTGAGAAATATCGGTTGCGCTGGTTTCCAAACGCTGTTTAATCACTCTGCAAACACTGTAAAGTTCTTGGGCCGAGGAGATACTGTTATCGGATGAACATTTCATGCTGCTCATCATTTTTTGCAACTCTTGCATCGAATCATTCATATCTTTGGCCGCTGTGGATAACTCATCATTTCCGTTTGAATCGATCCGTTCAAGAAGATTTCCTGATCGAAGATGTTGTGCAATCTGAGTGAGATCGGCGATTTTTTTGAGTAAATATTTGGTGATATAATGAAGCACAATATGGACGATAATCATTCCGATCGGGAATGAGAGGAGAATGAGCCACAGCGTTTTTTGAAAATCTTTTTGAGCAATAGTATAGAGATTATTGGCATTGGTAATCTGTAACTCGATCAGCTCGTCAAGCTGTTCGCTGGCGGGGGTGATACTGTAGGGAAAATCACTTTGGATCAGATCTAACACGCTCATCAATTGCTTATCTTTTATGGCTTGTTCGAGTAATAGGATAGAACGTTCGGCGCGGTCTATGATTACTTTTGCCGATGAAATCTTTTGTGCTTCTTCGGGTGTGACCGCACCTTTGAGATACGCATCCCATTGTTCTTTAAAATGCTTATGGGATTTTTCGACCGATAACAGCGCTGAGTCGAAATCTTCTGTCCCTTGTGAAAGGTTCGTTGCTGTGATTAGAATCTCTTTGTCGATGGAATTTTTACAGCTGCGAAGATTCTGAAGCGGTTGAAGACTTTGGGTATGGATGGTCGTTAATGAGGTATTGGATAAATACATCCCTATAACGCCGATGATGATTGCGACTAGAGCAAACAACTGTGCCATGATGACAATGAGGGTAATCTTTTGACGTATTGAAAGCCGTGCGAAAAAGGAGAAAGACATACCGTACACCTTTGATGGGGGTACGGCAGTTTAAAATCTTATGGTTACAATGAGGTCACATTAATATTCTCAATAGATAATTCGGTCATTTTTGTCGAGCCATTTTGTGAAAAGTTCTTTTCCTCTTTCCGTATCGACAGCTCGAAGATCAAGAGCTGTTTCGGGATCGCGGATCATGGTATAAAAAATCCTATCATCAAACCCGCCTTTTGCGGCATCGTCCATGGATGAAGCATAATAGACGGTAGGGATTCGTGCCCAAAAAATCGCTCCCATACACATGGGGCACGGATAGCAGGTGGTATAGAGAATACAGTCGGAGAGATCGGATTTTCCTAATATATGAGAGGCTTTTCGGATGGCATTGATCTCTGCATGAGCGGTGGGATCGTTGGTCTGCAACACTTCATTATGCGCAGAAGCTATTATAAGCTCATCACGCATAATGAGTGCACCGAATGGCCCTCCGTGGTTGTTGAGCATCCCAAATACCGCTTCATCGTAAGCGATCTGCATCCAGTGATTCATGGTGCGCTTATTTCCCTGCACAAGAAGGGGCGAAGAGTTCAGGACGGTATTCAAAATGCATGGTGTCATAGTGATACCATCGTCCTCCCCAGATAAAGCCGTGTTTTTCAAAAATACGAACAATAGAGAGCGGCATAGTATTGCGGTAGCCGATACGGGCGGTTTCGGAGGGAGCTTCATCTTTCCAGTATTGGGTCGTATTCGGAGCCAAATCGATGGCGATTCCGTAGCTGTGCATCGATAGGCGCTCAGTGTCTTTGATCACACGATAGCAATAGGTGGTGGCCCCTTCCGCCCAAATGCGATCCGCTTTAGGAAGTTTTGCGATCTCTTGACCGATGAGAAAAAGTTTTTTATCGACTCCTCCCACTTTATTAACCGGAAGTTTTACGGAGCCTTTGAGTGTCGGCCAGTTAATACGGACGAGATTTTTTTCGATGGTTTTTTGATCTTTGCCGTAGAGGGCTTGGAAAAACGGTTGGTAGCGGAGGCGGCCCGGACTAAAGAGATACGGCGGGGGTGTCTCTATTCCCCCTGCATCATAGGGTTGCTCTAACTGGGTAGCGAGATCGGCATTGTCGATTTTTTCATTCCACGAGGTTTGAGGTTTTTGGGTGTGGTAAGGAAAACGTGTTCCGTCTTTGAGGATGATGGCCGATTCATCCGCTGAAGCGATGAGGTTCGGGTATCCATCCAAATAACATTGAGGACTACTCCATCCCAATGTCGCCGCAAGGGCTAAGACCCCTGAAAGTGTAAAAAGTTTCATATTTTCTCCTAAGTGGATGTTATTTTACCCAATTATCATCCTAAACATTTCACGTTTCCTTCACACTGAAATGTCATGATACCTCCATCTTAACTCTAGGAGTATCCTATGAAAACGATTCAACCTTGGATGGTGGTTATGACTGCCGCAGTAATTTTAACATCAAATGTGTACGCTTCAGGCGGACATGATCGGGGAGGATATGATCGAGGTGGGCGATATGAATCTCCTCGACATATGAGAATGTCGAATTATTCTCATAATGACCGCCGACATCATAGTGCTAATTGGGTTGTTCCTCTCGTGATCGGTGGGGTACTCGGGTATGCTCTCTCTGAACCGCGACGGGAGTCTGTAACCTATGTTTCCAGTGTACGCTCTCCGGTCGTTTATACGCCGCAGCCGGTTTATGAAGAACAATGGGTCTATTTTAGCGATTGCGATTGTCAGCGTCGCGTATTGGTGCCGGTACGCTGAGGTATTTCTCTTTTTTTGCGGTGTACATTGAGATGTCTGCCGCTCGGATTAAATTTTCTTCATCTACGGCATCGTCCGGATAAAGTGCCATTCCGATACTGGCATGGGGATAAATAATCGTTTCATTTTCGATATTGATAGGTTCACAGATAGCGGTTTGTATGGTTTCTAGAATAGTATCCAAATGATTTTCTCCTTTAATGTCTTCAATAATGACAATAAATTCATCCCCTCCGTAACGACAGACGGTATCGGTATTGCGCAAGCATGCCTGAAGATTTTGCCCGATACTTCTTAGCAGTATATCTCCTGCTTCGTGGCCGTATTGATCATTGATTTGTTTGAAATCATTGAGATCAATAAAATAGAGGGCAATCTTGTTACCGTTGCGTTGAGCGCGAAAGAGTGCTTGGGAGAGACGATCGTTCATCGCGGTTCGATTGAGGGTTCCGGTCAATGCGTCGTATTGCGCACGGTAGGTGAGGGCATCAACATGAGAACTTAGCACCGTAATGTCGTGCAGATTGGCGATATAACTGACCAGACGGCTGCGGTGATAGATGGCGGTAATCGAGACACTGAGGACTTTGCTTTTTCCCTCAAACGATTTTGTAATGCGCCCTCTCCAGGTTTGTTCGGCATTAAATTGGGATTTTAAGGTACTAAATGTGAGACGATCTTCAAATAAAAAGGTTCCGATATGATTGCCGTATACGGTGTCGGGATCACTGATGTTGAGGAAAAAGAAGCTTCGGTTGGCGAATTCGATAAACCCTTTTTCATCGGTGTAAAAAATGGCGTCACCGGCACCCTCTAGGGCCGTAGAACGCTTATGCAAATCATCGAGGATTTTTTGGGAGACGGTGATGTCTTGCGCCATACATAACATCTCTCCATCGGTCCCCTCAAGCAACCGGTTTCGCCATTCGCAAAAGATCTCTTTGTAGTGGCGCGTAACATTATAATTTTTGGAGTGACTAAGCCCATCTGCTGAGGCTTTTTTGAGAATAGTGTAGACGTGCGCTTTGTCAAATTGAGGGACTAAAAAATCGATGATCTCTTCCCCTATTGCTTGGTCACGTTCCCAGCCGAAAATGATCTCCGCTGTTTCATTCCACTCGATAATTCTATGGTTTTTATCGATAACGATATGGGCGACGGGAGAATCATTAAAAAATTGTTGATAGCGGTTCTGGCTTTGGAGTAAGCGGCGATTGAGAAAAACGGAGTGTACAACCCATAAGGCCAGTACGATAACGAGAGAAGGGACCGCTAAAAGCTCCATCACATATTAAAAATGCAATTGAAATCAGTAGGTTGAATGGAAAATAAACTACTGATGATAAAAGAAAAGAACATGCGGGAACTCATGGGAACAGGTGATATCCTTCGTTAATTTTGATCATTATATTGCGTTATTAATTATTTTAACATTAAACAATTTTGTATAAAGCTCTTTTTTTTGAGAGTTCTAGCGTTATAATAAAGAAGCATAACAAAAAGGTATACCTATGTTTTTCCCAACCCTTGGGTTAATCGCAACAACAAATGTGATAACGGTTGATATCCATCAGAGTATTCAAGATGCCCTGAATAAAATGCATTTGCATAATCATCGCAGTATTATTGTTGTGAATCAAACGCTTCATCATATTATTTCGACCAAAGACATTATTCGTTTAAAGCTGGAGGGAATCTCGTTTTCAACCCCCCTTTCTCAGGTAATGCTTCGCCCTTTGCCGATGATTGACAAAGAGAGCAACATCGTCAGCGCTCTGAATCTCACCAACGATATCGACGAGCATATTTGTGTCTGCAATGCGGATGGAAGTTTGTACGGATTGGTGACCAACAGCGATATCGTCGCGAGCGTTGATCCTCAGGTGATTCTCGATTCGCTTCAAATTGCCACGATTTTTGAAAAAAAATACGGCTACAAAAGCTTTGCTCCGGATACCCCTATGTCGGAGATTCTGGAGTTTATGAAAGATTCTCTGAGTGATTGCGTGATTATTCAAAAAGGGGGCGAAGCGGTTGGAATCCTCACTTCAAAAGACATACTTCGATTTATCGGAGATGAAGCACACAGCAGTATGAAAGTGTCAGACATCATGTCTTCTCCGGTCGAAACTCTCAACCAAAAAGCTTCGATCAATGAGGGGTTGGAATATCTGCGCAAACGCCCCTATAAGAGAATCGTAGTAACCGATGATGAGGGGCATGTTGCGGGTATCGTGACACAGCAGGATTTGATCTCCAGAACGTATCTCAAATGGTCACAGCTGATGCAGGATCATTTTAAACAGTTCGAAGAGATCACCCAAATCCTCCAGCAAAAGAATCAACATTTAACGCAGCTTGCGACCAAAGATCTTCTCACAGATATCCATAATCGCCATATGTTTATTGAACTTTTTTCGAAAGAGCTTTCTCAGCTGAAGCGTCAGAGTAATAAACTGGCGTTGGTGATGATTGATTTGGATCATTTCAAACAGATTAACGACACGCACGGACATAACATCGGTGATGCAGTTCTTAAACAGTTTGCGTCATTGGTGACCGGTTCGGTCCGTGAAGCGGATCTTTTTGCCCGTTGGGGCGGAGAGGAATTTGTCTTGCTGCTCCGTAATGCAGGATGCGAAGAGGGGTATGGTGTGGCGGAAAAAATCCGCTCACTTCTCGAAGCGGAAAACTTCGACGGGGTCGGACAGGTGACATGCAGCATCGGAATTACCGAAGTGAAGGGTGAAGACACTCTCCACACGGCGATAGAGAGAGCGGATGATGCGATGTATGCGGCCAAAGATGCAGGGCGTAACTGTACGATTGCGTGCGAGAGCAGAGAGTGAAGCTGATTACCTTAAAATCGCTCCTCTCCGAGAGTCCCAGAGCATTGCAGGGCGATCAGAGCATAGCAAATGCTCTGGCGATGATGACGGAGCTCTCAATCAGTTCGATTATCATCGTAAACAAGGAGAACCGCCCGATCGGGATTTTCACGGAGCATGATGCTCTGCGTGTTGTTGCGGATGTGATTAGCATAGAGACCGCTTTAGCGGAAGTGATGACAACGGACCCTTTTTGTGTCGAGAATACCCTTTATTTGCATGATGCCTATACGTTGATGGAGGAGAAAGGGTATCGCCATTTGGTCGTTGTAGATGAACTCGGGTTGTTTGCGGGGGTAGTGAGCGAGGGGGATTTTCTACGACATATCGGCTTTGAACAACTGGGAAAATTCAAGGTCGTTTCCGAAGCAATGAGCAGTTCGCCGCTCATTCTTGCTCTGGATACCCCTCTTTTTGAAGCGGCAGCTGCAATGCGGGAACGTAAATGCGATTATGGGGTGGTTCTTGAGGGTCCCCATCCTGTCGGAGTCGTTACGGAGAGAGATATTGCTCACTGGTGTGCTCAAAAAGAGATAGGGGAGACGATGGTAAACGAACTCCTCCATCATGATTGCCATCTGATCCACAAAGAGATTCCACTCCAAGAAGCGGCAACATTGATGGAAGCGCACGGTATTCATCAGCTGATTGTTGTGGATGAGACAGGGAATCTTGTAGGACTGCTCAGCCGGCATGATGTTCTTCATGCGGTACACGGGGCCTATTTTGAATATTTAATCCGAGTTATCGATCACAAAAATGATACGATTAGCAAAATAGGGGAGCAGAAAAAAGAGCTCAAAATCGAGAAAGAGTCGATTGAAAAAAATGCGTTGAAGCTTCGAAAATTGTTCGAAGCCCTTCCTGATGGGGTTGTTCTGCTGGAGAGTAGCACCATGAGAGCGGTCGAGTTTAATGAAGCGGCTTACCAGCAGTTGGGATACGATTCAGAGGAGTTTGCCCTGTTGGGGATTCCTGATTATTGTACGACGGAAACACCCGAAGAGACCCGTCAGCATATCGAAGCGATTGAACGTGAAGGGAAAGACAGTTTTGTGACGCAGCATCGTACCAAAGATGGGAGTGTGATCGATGTGTGGGTGAATGTAATCGCGATTGATTTAGGCGGAGTCCCACACATGATCGCGGTTTTTCGTGATATCACCGAGCAAAAGAGGATTGAGAGACATTTACAAGAACAGCAGGCAGAACTGGCACATCAGAGCACTTTTTTACGAACCCTATTGGACAATATTCCCGATTTGATTTTTTCAAAAGATTTAGACGGAAAATATTTGGCCTGCAATACTATGTTTGAACGTTTCTTCGGTGAAAAAGAATCCGCAATTATCGGAAAAACCGATTTTGATTTTGTGGATGCGGCATTGGCGCAATTTTTTCGTGATAACGATCACGCGGCGATTCGGGGAGGAAAACCGCGTAATAATGAAGAGTATTTGATGTTTGCCGATAAAAGCTATGAGGGGCAGTTCGAAGTTACAAAGGTCCCGATGAAAGATGCTTCGAGAAACGTGATCGGAATGCTCGGAATTGCACGGGATATTACGGAACGGAAGCGTTATGAAGCACAGTTGGAAACGTTGGCAAATTACGATCCTCTAACGGGTTTGGCGAATCGTGCTTTGTTAATGTCACATCTTCAAAATTCGATTGTTCAGGCGAAGCGGCATACGGCACAAATAGCACTCTTAATGTTCGATTTGGACCGTTTCAAAGACATTAACGATAGTTACGGACACCATGCCGGAGATGAACTGTTGCAGGTTGTCGCAGAGAGGTTTTCATCCCGCTTGCGAGAAGGGGATATTATCAGCCGTTTGGGGGGTGATGAATTTGCCGTAGTGCTGGAACATTTAGCCCATGCTGAGGATGCAGGACGATTAGCGGAAGAGATGATCGAGGCGTTGGGAGCGGAGTATAAGCTCTCCAGTGGAGCGTCTATTCATATCGGTTCAAGCGTAGGAATTGTTTTATTCCCCGATCATGGAGAGGATGCGTCAGAGCTTTTGCAGCATGCCGACGCGGCACTTTATAAAGCCAAAGCAGAGGGGCGGGGAACCTATCACTATTATACGGATGAACTGACCGATTCGGCACGTAAGCGGATAGAGTGTGAAACACGTTTACGGCGTGCGGTGATGAATCAAGAATTTGAAGTCTACTACCAGCCGCAAGTGCATATCGCAACGGGTCGTATTGTCGGAGCCGAAGCATTGATTCGCTGGAATTGTCCTGTGCGAGGTCTTGTCTCTCCTACCCTTTTTATCCCGATCGCCGAAGAGACGGGACTGATCGGAGAGATTGGGGAGTGGGTACTGAATGAGACGTGCAGACAGGGGAAAATCTGGCTTGATCAGGGGCATCGTCTGACGTTAGCCGTTAATCTTTCCGCCCATCAGGTTCGCCACCAAAATATTCCGGCGATGGTCGAAGATGCTCTTAAAAAAAGCGGGTATCCAGCGGATAGGCTTGAACTCGAACTGACCGAAAGTGCCTTGATGCAGCGTGAAGAGGAAGCGGTCGCCATGCTGCATACCCTTCGTGCTCACGGTATCCGTTTGGCGATTGATGATTTCGGTACAGGGTATTCATCGCTCTCGTATCTCAAACGGTTTCCGATCGATGTGTTGAAAATCGATAAAAGTTTTGTGGACGATATTCCGTTTGAATCGGATGATATGGCGATCGTTACGGCGATCATTGCCATGGGGCAAGCTTTAGGCTTTCAGATTCTTGCCGAAGGGACAGAGCGTATCGAGCAGATTGAATTTTTGAGGGAAAAAGGGTGTACGATGTATCAGGGGTATTTTAAAAGCCCGCCGGTTCCGGCAGCGGAGTTTGCAAAACTCCTCGCATGAGGATAAACGTTCACGTTATTCGACGCGATTGCGTCCACGCTCTTTCGCGAGATAGAGTTTTTCATCGACTTGCATGACAAATTGATCTATCGTATCTTGCTGGATGGGTACTGAGCTGCCAAGAAGGACGGAGACCACTCCGATACTGACCGTGTAGCGGATGGATACTTCATCCAACAAGACCTCTTTCTCAGCCGTTATATCACATATTTTTTGCCCAAGGAGAAGCGCCTCTTCTTTACTTGTCGTGGGAAGCAAGATCATAAACTCTTCTCCTCCGAAGCGAAAAATATAATCGGATTTACGAAGTGTCTGCTCCAAAATACCGGAAAAATGTTTAAGTACGATATCTCCTACTGCATGACCGTAGGTATCGTTGATCTGTTTGAAATGGTCCAAATCACACATCATCAGAGAAAACTCTCTGCCGGTTGCCTTGGAGATATCGAGCTTATTGAGCATGATTTTATCAAACAGCCGACGGGTTAGCAGATGGGTGAGCGGGTCTTTGGCGCTCTCTTCGATCTCGTTAAGAAAAGCAATCTCATTTCCGATCTCAAGAGAATAGTAATCGATCCGCTGCATAAGATGGATCAAGGTTGCAGGGCGAGCTGTTTTACTTTTGCAATAGTTGATGACATTGGCTGCCAGATCATGGAGATTGATATGGAGTTTGTCGATCACTTTAAAATGGGATGTTGAGAGGAGATAGGTGGTGGTTGCGCTGTGCATCCACTGGCCAAATTCACAGAGGTTTGGGTTAAGTTGGGGATAGGTATCGTCAAATTTATTCTCTTGGACATAGTGAATCAGATTAAGTATCCAACGAATATGGGACTCATAATGGATCATAAATTTTTTATCGGGCATGATCGCGATATGGGAGAGGCGGAGTTCGCCTTTAAGGGTAAGCTGCATGAGAAATTTTTGCAGGTACAAAACACTGATTCGATCTTCATGCCCTTCAAAATAGCGGTTTATTTCACCAATATTCTCAAAATCCTGTTGTTCGATAAGGGTGCCGAGAAGTTTTCGGGCGACGGTGATGAGCTCACTGTATAAAAAAAGGTAGGATATCTCGTATTCGATGGTAAATTGGACGAGCGTGAGGGTGTTTTTTTCAATCTCTTCTTCGGTGCTCGAGAGGAGAAGATCTAAAAACAGCTGTTTATGCTCGATGAGAGCTTGGGTGTAGAGACGGCTATCGGTGCTACCGGTATGCATACTTTCGAGATTAATACCGAAATCATGGATACACTCTTGAATATCCGGGAAATAGCGTTGAATCGTTTGCATAGGAACTCTCTTTATTGGATGAGCTTTATGAAGTATTGTAACGAAAAAATAAGAATAATGAATAAAAGTGCTTGTCCGCAGAAAAGAGAAGTTTTAAAAACTCCTCCTCGGGTATTATTTTAAGGTAGCGATATGTGCGGCGAGAATTTTAAGATCATTGTCACTTAGACCATCTAAAGAGGCTTGCATCGTCACTTTTTGATCACCGCCGAAACTTCCCGCTTTGTATCCCATGAGTTTTGTCAATGCCGCCGTATCCCCTGCGATCGCTTTGCCGGAGATGGCAGCATCTTTGCCGTCTACACCGTGACATTCGGCACATTTGGCTCCGTAGAGCTTTGCCCCATCGGCGGCTACGAGGGCGGAAACACCCAATACCATCAACATCAATATTTTTTTCATGCTGTTCTCCTTTTTACTATCGTATGGGGTTTATTGTAGCACACTTATTTTACCATCTCCATAATGCCCATAACAATTTCGACGGCGATGAGGACAATGATGATCCATTCTAAAAATTCACTTTTTTTGTGGTTGATGATGTCCATAACGAGCATGACATCCTCTTTGATTTGAGAGAGTTTGGAGAGGGCGATTTCGTGACGGTCGTAGAGCTCGAGGATAAAGGCAAGACGGTTATAGAGATTTTCCGCTTCTTCGTTATCCCATAGAATATTGGGTTTGTCGAGTAACAGCAGATTACTGACCATATCATGGCGGGTGAGGGCAAGACGTTTGGCAAACTGCATGAGATGCGAACGCCGGCTGATCGAGAAATGATGAATCGATGCCACGATTCGACGGCTTTGGGAGAAGAGGGTGTCGAGCCGCTTTTCGTAATGTTCCAATCCGACGCTTTGCGAAATCGCCAGAGCGATGACATTGAGGCTTAACACGGTATCTTCTCGGAGGATAATCACTTGATTGGTGATGCTGAACGCTTCGGGGTGATTCGGATCGATTTGGATGGGGTAATCTTGGGTGATCAGTTTTTGTTCATCTTCCATCGATATGCCCAGCGTTGAGAGAGCGCTCAAAATAGTTTTTTTCTCATCCGCAATCAGTGTCAAAACGCCAAAAGGGGCAAGGAGCGCATGCAGGGTATCATTCCGGCCGTAGTAACCGTTTTCAACCCCTTTGTTCATGGTTAAATCAAAGGAATACTCTAGGGCTGATTTACTGATTGGATGATCGAGATAAAGAGATAATAGGTTCATGATTTTCTCCTTTAACCGAAGATTGGTTGTTGATAGTGTATCATTCCTTTATTACAGTGAGGTGATAATGCAAACTAAAATAGCTATCGGACTACTAACACTAGGGCTCAGTTGGGCTCATTTGAGCGCTGATGTATCGGAGATGATTTTTTATCCGCAAGCCGATTTTTCAGAAGGAATTTTTCACTTTAATTATCAAGGTGCTAAAAATAAAAACTACGGATTTATGTTTGATCGCGGATTTGATTCAAATCGGATTGTTTATGTCCGACCTGAAGAGCATTCGATTGAAAAATTGAAAGACGGAAGCGTTAAACTCTCTTTTGCCAATACCGATCGCTATTCGTATGTGCAGCGTGCGTATAAAGACGATTTTTTGGTATCGGAAGAGAACGGTGTCTATAAAATACTCCTCAGCGGCGGGGATTGCAAGGGGAGTCCTGATTGTGTGACGGCAGAAAATATCCTTACCGTTAATGTACCGAAAGGGTATGGTGTCCGTAAATATCAGGGATTGGATCAAGATCTCAAGCCCCTTAAAAACCCGATATGGCAGGCAAAAGGGAATACGTATACGCTGACCGCCCGTGATGTCAAAGGGGCGTGTGTGATGATGGAGATTGAAAAACTCAAACCGGGTCAAACCATAACGCCGATGGTAGTTGCCGCCAATGAGATCAAACCGCTTAGCGCGCCGGAACCAACCCCAACGAACGTTCCGGTATTAACGCCTCCGGTTGCGGAAGTCAAACCGGTCGCTGTTGTCCCTGTGAGCAAAATTACGGCACCGGCAATCATCACACCAACCCCTATCGTAAAAACCGAACCGAAAGTTGAAAAACCGATTGCGGTTGCGGCGAAGCCGATCATTGAAAAACCCTTAGCAACAACTCCAGCACCGGTAGCGTATTTCCGCAATTTTCAGCTGTTTGACAATCGGATAGTCGCCCTCAACGAAGCGGGAAAAACACGGTTGAATGAGTGGGCAAAAGTGTTCAAAGTCTCTGGAAACAAATCGATTATCATCAATTCGTATACCGACGATATTCCGCCACAGCGTCTCAAACATCTTTATGCAACGAATGAGATTATCTCTGAAGCACGGGGAAAAGTGGTCGCGGAGTATTTGGCAACGCAGGGGATTGATCCGAGTATCATTACGGTAAACGGGATGGGAGATGCCGATCCGATTGCTCCCAATACGACCGAAGAGGGGCGATCCAAAAACCGACGGATCGAATTTATTCTTAATTAGACCTCTTGTAGAACTATTAAATCCTACATCTGCTCATAAAGATCGAACAGATCGACCCCATCGGGGAGGCGCGGTTTGCCGTCTCGGAAAGAGCGGGTATGCGCGATAAGCCGTTTGAAATGTTTACGCAGATGATACGCATCCGGGACATTGGGACGGAACCAATCCCCTTTGGCACTAAAGAGCCAGTCGATAACCGCTTTCACATCCAGTAGGGTATATCCCCCTGTTTCAATGAGGAGTTTTATCTGAGCGGCCCAGCTCATGACATCGAACGGCTCTTCGAATTGAGGGTCGATGGAAGAGAGATGGCGGATGAAATATTGCGCCATCTCGAACTCTTCGGTGGTCGGTTTTGCCTCAGCGAGGGTTTGCTGCGAAGCGATAACCGGAGCATTGGAAGCGATCTCTTTGCGTACCCAACGCTCAAACTCCGCACACCAGTCGAATGAACGGTTGTTTTTAGAGCGCTGATAGAGGTTAAAATCTTCAAACAATTCTCGACGTAATCCCTCTCGGTCACACAATTCGAGCGCGAAAGCGTGGAGTTCATCGAACGTATCGTTGTTGATATTGAGAAAATAGCTGCTGTCGCTGTACTCGCTCGCTGTGAGAGCCATAACCGGTGATGGGAGGGTGGCAATCGGTGCAAAGGCATAGTAGATCATTACCCCTTGCGCTGTTTTGCGGCGGATCGTTTTTAAAATCCCTTTCTTCACCATAATATCGAGTGCTTCGATTACTTCACGAGGGCTATGACGAATCACCTGGGCGAGGGTAGAGGCATCGATATCACCGGGTTTGTCACCCCACTGCTGGGTATGACGGGCGATGAGGGGGAGAAGTGCGCGTTCCATGAGACTGAGATCTTCACGATCGATCAAAGCGAGCGGGAGAGTAATCATTTTTGCTTGACCGATCGGAGCAATTTGGCTTTGAACCCTGCGGCAAGGGTCGTGTTTTTATCGCGTTCACGACGCAATATTTCGTTACGGTACTCGTGGGTGACACGAGTTTCAAAGAGGCTCCGGTCGAGTGAAACATAGTCGTAAATCCACCGTTTACTGAGGGCTTTTACCACGTTAATATCGGTCTCATCGAGTAGACTTTTTTCTTCACCCTGACGTTTGATCGAGGTAAAACGGATAGACTCGAACCGCTCAAGCGCACTTTTCTCCCCATCTCGCACCAGACTGATCTCGCGGTGCAAATCGTACATCAGAGCGTAGAGCTTTTGCGCTCTCTCCTGAGCCTCTTGATCGATGGGGGTAAGCATCTCACCCTCAAACTCTTCGGCAATCAGGGAAATCTTTTCAAACCCGCTTTTATACGGCATAGAGCGTGACGAGAGGCGGCGAAAAAACTCACGATAATGGGAGGGCTGAATCGTGCGCACTAAGTCGGCAACGTGCGCGCGGAGGTTGATATCCTCCTCGATTTTGAAATATTCCATCAACGAAGTGACGAATTGGGCGCGGATTTGATCTTCGGTTGGTCGGTTTTGCTGCATGTTTTATTGTATCAAAAAATGGCTTTAAGAAGTGCGGTGTCACTGCACGTGGGCTTTGCGCCGAGTAAAACACAGTGTTAGCGTAGGACAAGGGGCTTTGCTCCTTGTACGTGAAGGATACTCAAGTGGCAAAAAATAAGGTAAAATGATGACGGGTATTTGCAAAGTACCCTAAATTTGCACTAAGAAGAGTTTTATGCTCACAATTAACGAAACGGTTATCCCTGATGGGGATGATGAACTTGGCGACAACCTCCTCTATTACGACTATAACATCGATCATCTTCTCTCGTTAGAGGCCAAAGGTCTTACGATGGAAGATGAGGGGTATATCAGTGCATTTCGTTCATTCGAGGGAGAGGTGTATGAAAATTACATCTACGAAAAACTTCTCCGTTACGCCGCTAACGAACCGCAGATTAAAAGTTTTATTATCAAAGGTCCCCACAAACATCGTACCCGCGCCCAAAGCGATGCCCTCTCGGTAAGCTGGAAAGGGCAGATCATCTACCGAGCCCGTCACAAAGAGATCGGCGAGTTTGACGGATTGCTTTTTACCGATAAAGAGCTCTTTTTTGTTGAGATGACCCTCGTTAAATCGGTAAGCAATCTGAAAAAACGGCTCCGCAAAAAACGGGCACTTCTCGAAGTCCTTTTTCCCCGTTATCAAGTGAAAGCTTTGTTGGTTTTAAATGAGGGGGCAACCGGGACTTCCGATCTTCCGCCGTATGCCTCGGTATGGCTTACCAAACCCTACAGCGCCCGTCATATTTTAGACCGCCTCAGCAGTAAATCCAAGCGCGATCCGATGATTCGTGTCGAGAGTACTAAGATTGCCCATGCCGAAGAACTCAAAATTGCGGCATTTAAATATTACAGCACATTAACGTGGATGAGCCGATCACTGCGCGCCAAAGATCCGATCGATGTGGAATTTTTCCGACGCAATGCAACCCAGCGTTATCATGATATTTATACGAAAGTCTATGTCGGGTATCTCTCTGTCGAAGATTTTAAAACCCTTGCCCCTGATCTCTCCTGGAACGGTTCAAATGCGTCGCGTGTTGTCGTCGCAATCGAAAAAGACCACTCGGGCGGATATTTTCTTACCTATTTTATCCGTCATAGTTCCAAGAAACTCGATAATGTCACGATCTCTTCGGGGATAAGCAAGGTGGCGAAAAAAGATCCTTTTGGGATTACCCTCACCGAGATGAATCATTTGGATAAAGTGATGGATCAGAGTTTTGCCCTCACGTTGGGACAGCACAAAGAGCTTGAAACGATTTTAAGCAAACTGACTCATTAAGGTCTATTAACCGTCAATTATCCTTTTTTCTTTTATACTTTCGTCAGTTAATCAGGTATAAGGATCTATTATGAAAAAGGTTATCATTTTGTTGATGGTTGCACTCAGTGTTTGGGCGGCTCCGTATAAAGTAGGTCAATCGGTAATGCCGCTTGATCTAAACGATCAGTTCGGTAAACGTCTTACCCTCAAAGCGATGCCGAAAACGCTGATTATGGCGTTTGAAAAAGGGACGGGAGCCACGGTCAACGAGTATCTTACTGTTCAAGAAAAAGGGTATCTGGTAAAAAATAAAGCGGCATTTGTGGCCGATATCAGCCAAATGCCAAAATTTATCACCGAAAGTTTCGCATTGCCGAAAATGCGCAAATATACCCATACGGTGCTTTTGATCCAAGATGAAGAGCAGGGGCTTAACTTCCCCTATCAGGAAGATAAAATCACCGTGATGAAATTTCGCGGGAACTTTCTCACCAAAGTTGAATTTATAGAAACTACAGCCGAACTTAAAAAAGCGATTGAGCAGTGATTACACCGCTCAAAGCTCTTCGTAAAAACCGGTTTAAAACGGCCCTCATTTTTATCAGTATGAGTGTTTCGATTGCCGCTATTTTCCTCATCAGTGCTATTTCCGGGGGTGTGGTGAGCATGTACAGCTCGATGCTCAAAACCGATGGGGATATTATCGTTACCCAAAAAGGGATTGCCGATACGTTTTTCAGTGATATTAACCGCTCCGTTACCGTAGAGATTTCCAAAATGGGAGGGGTCAAAGAGGTGAGTGCCCTCATTTTAGGGGCAGCTCCCGTCGATCCGCTTCCTATTGTCGGTATTTACGGTGCAAGTGAAAACCGTTTTAAAAGCTATACATTGACAAAAGGCTCTTATCCACGCTCCGGTGAAGTGATGCTGGGGTCTAAGATCTATGAAACCCTTAAGCACCCTGAAACGATATCTCTTTCAAAAAAAGAATTCAAAGTCAGCGGTGTGTTTAAAAGCCGTATCGGTTTCGAAGACGGTGGGGTGGTTATGAATCTGGGGGATGCGGGAGAGGTATTTCACAAAAGTAGCTCTATTTTTCTGATCGCACTCGATGATTTGAGCCAAAGTGATACCATCATAGAGCAGATCAATACTGCAAATCCTGAAATGGAAGCGAAAACAACCGACGGATTTATCGATTCGTACAACCAGTTCAAGATTATCAAAACCAGCTCCGACGTGATCGGGGCCATGGCGTTTTTAATGGGGATATTGGGCATCGTGAGTATGATGAGTATGGTGGTGAATGACCGCAAGGGGGAGTTTGGAATTATGCGTTCCATCGGGCTCTCTTCGAGCACCATTATTTTAAAGCTTCTAAGTGAGACGCTGATTATCGCGGTTCTCGCCTATACCGTAGCACTTGGGGCTTCGCTGGGGATATTGGAGATGATAGAGCATGCCGATAAATTTCAAGGATACATCAATGGAGAGATCACGTTTGCGTTAGCGTTAAAAGTGTTTATTGTATCGGTTACGATGGCGCTGTTTGGAACACTTCTTCCTGCCATTTATGCTTCTCGTATCGACCCGATGAGCTTGATTCAACGAGGTGGAGCATGAAGATCGAAGCACTGGGACTGGAACACTTCTACGGTCATGAGAAAGTGTTGAACGGGGTTGATATCGAGATTTTACCGGGAAGCTTTACGGCGATTATCGGCGAGAGCGGAAGCGGGAAAACAACGCTTCTCTCTATTCTCTCAACGTTATTGCAACCATCGCATGGAAGTGTCCGATACGATGGGAAAACCCTGAGTGAATTGGGGAATATCGACCATTTCCGACGGGAACATATCGGGTTTGTTTTTCAATTCCATTATCTGATTTCTTATTTGACGCTCCGTGAAAACGTGGCGTTAGCAGCCCTCGATCCGACATTAATTGATCCACTGATGGGAAGTTTGGGGATTGAGCGGCTGGGGAAACGCTATAGCGATGAGGTCTCCGGCGGAGAGCGCCAGCGTGCCGCGATCGCCAGAGCCCTTATCAATCACCCCTCCGTCGTGTTCGCGGATGAGCCGACGGGGAATCTGGATACGAAAAATGCGCTCGGGGTGTATGAACTGTTTAGAGAATTTTCACATCAAGGGACAGGATTCGTGGTTGCATCTCACGACAAAAAAATTGCTGACTACGCAGATATAATTATTGAGATGGAGGATGGTCTTGTTAAGCAAATTCATAAACAATGAACTCCCTCTCGCGCTTGTTTGGCTGATTTTCGGACTCTTCGCAGGGCTCGTTTATGCGGTCGAGATGTTGGGGCTGGACGGGTCGATGACGCTCCTTTCTCCTGAGAGGGCACGGTCGTTACATATTTCGCAGATGTTGTACGGATTTTTCCCGTTGATGCTCTCACTGCTGCCGTTTGCGCTGTTTCAAAAAGAGGGAGTTTTGTCCGAAAATGCGATAGGCCATTTGCGCCGTTATTTCGTTGTTTGGAACCTCTTTTTACTCTTCATGTCTATGGCACTGCTGTTTGGAAATATTCGGGGATTGCCGTTTTACGATTTCCCTTATCAGCTGAACTTCCTCCTTGCTTTTAGCGGAGTGTTTTATCTCCTTGCCCTCGTAGATGCCTTGCGCCGCTATGAAAAACGTCCTTTGTGGGTCAATGTATCGCTTCTCGCTGTGATTGTTGCACCGATTGCATTGGTGGTGTTGATGAACCCGCAATACGGTCAAGTAGAACAGACCCTTGTCGGACCCCACGGTGATAATACACTGGGGATGAGTTTTACCCTTATTCCCCTCTATTATCTGCTCATCAAGCTTGTTGCCACACAGGAATTCAAACCTCGCTGGCATGGGTTATGGATTGTGCCGTTGGTCGGTTATGCACTCTCTCTCATTATCCGTAACTTCTTTCATAATCTCAGTTACAACGAAGAGTGGTTTTTTCAGTATTTGACGCTCCTATATCTTCCGCTGTTATGGGTTTGGCTCCGTGATGCGGGGGTGAATTTTAAAACGAATCCGTATCTGATCCTCTCGATTGCAGCATTCGTCTTTGTTGATTTGCAGGGAAATTTCCTCTTTATTCCCGAAATCCGCGCTTTGATCCATCGTAACGATTTGGTGGTCGGACATGCCCATATCGCGATGGGACTTGGGGTGGCGTTTATGGCACTTGCGATCATGCACCATCTTTTGCCTAATCTCTTTCGTCGAGTCTACGCCGTACTTTGGACGGTATTGATGGCACTGATGGCGCTAACCCTTAGTGTCGCCGGAATCATTGAAGCAGGAGGATTTATCGGAGCGATTGAGCCGTTTTTGGGAATACGTGCCCTGATTGGTGCCTTACTCGTTGTCATGGTCCTTTGGATTACCTATGAGCGGATTCGATTTCGACTCGATTCGCCCCTCAAATTCTATCATTTGAGCGGTTTTTTGAGTGATGCAGGAGGAGGGGTGATTCTTATCCTCGGCGGTGCGGCACTATTTCCGTTACTTGGATTTCAGTTTAACGGGACGTATGAGTACATTGTTTTTGCTTTTATGATCGGGACAGGATTGATGCACTGGTATGGAATCCACAGTGATCCGCACCGTTTTGCGGAGCTTAGTGCGAGCGTGAGGGTTTTGTGCGCTTCCGTATTTGCCGCACTCTATATGGCGGGTGCGCTGGATGGAATTGCCCTCTTGGTGGCACTCTATGACACCTCATTTGCTTTGGTGTATTGGTTGTTTTTACGAGGCAAACAGTGAACCTTCTCGTTATTGTACTCAGTTCACAGCTTCTGTATTATCTCCTTATCGCACAAACAGGGGTAGTGGGTGCGTTTGATTCCCATATCCATGACCTTTTTACCCTCCCTATCGGCGGAGTAATGGGGGCACTTTTTAATGCGCTTTGGCGACACAAAGATCTAAAAACTGAACTTTACTTTTTGTTTGGGGTTCAGATTATGATTTCGTGGTTTTACCCCAATTACTCGCTTGGGATGTTGTTGGCACTCGGTTTTGTTGTCGGATATACGACACCACTTCTCCTTTATATCTTTGGTTCGCAAGGGAAGCTTCAGCTCTCGTTCGGGCTTGCTATTTCGTATGCCATAGGGACAGCTATGTATACCTATCCTTTTGAAGATAGAGGAGTTATCGCTCTTGTTTTGCCCCTTATTTCTATTGTGGCCTTACGGTTTTTTCATCTCAATCGTCTGCTACAGATTGAGTACAAAAAATTTCCGTGGCGGCTTGTAATCGTGATGATGCTCTGGATCTTTGCCGATTCAGCCCTCTTTGAAACACTGAGCCGATCGGAAGCTATGGACATTTGGAGCGAATATACATTGCTGATTATAGCTTCTCATTTAGTGGGAGTTTATGCCGCATACCATTTTGGGGATGAACTCTTAAAACAGATTCCTGTTGTTTTGGGACTGTTCATTGTGAGTTATATTTTGTATTGGCTAGAAAAACCTATCGGACTCGCGATTGTCTATCCGATTGCAATTTCGTACTATAATGTCCTTGTATTTCATAAATTGATTCAACTGCGCAATATCAGAGTGACCGCTTTGGCGATGATCGGAGTTGGATGGATTGCAACATCGGCTGCTAACGCTATTGCGTTAGAACATCAGCTTTGGATTGCTGTGACGGTACTCGGGGTATTTTCCCTTCTTTTTCCATTTTATTTTAGGAGAGTTACATGAAAAAAATAGTGAGTTTAGTAGTGGTTTTAGTGGCAACGTCCACATTTGCGGGGAATTTGAGCTTTGAATCCGGAAGCATTAAAGCACATACGGAAGTTTTTGGGGATTCAAGCATTGACCCTGTGACGAAAAAAATTGTTTCAGATCTCAGTATGGATAAAGATCCTTCGACATTGAAAGGTTCAGTAGAAGCATCGATGCTCGATTTGATCAGTGATAACAAAAAGCGTGATGAACATATGCGTGAAACGATGGAATGTGATCGATTTCATATGGCGGTATTTGATATCAAAGAGGTCGTGGTAAAAGGGGGAGACAACGTACTCCTTAAAGGTTCAATGAACCTCCATGGTGTAACGAAACCTATGAGCTTTGAGGGGGCTGTTACACAAGACGGCAGTAAAGTCCGTATTAAGGCTTCGGGTATGATGAAAATGTCAGATTTTGGGATCAAACCCCCGAAAATGGTTTTTTTAACCGTACGTGATCAGGTTGATTTGAATGTTGATATTTCGCTGAAACGATAAATCTCTCCGATACGCAATGTGCGCGAATGAAACGGATAGGGCGCGGACAGGGTTAGTTGCTCGAACCACTCGATCGGCTCATCCAAAGTATCGTCTGAGAGTTTAAAGGTTCCGTAATGGATCGGTATCAGGGTTTTTGCCCCTAAATCTCGTGCCGCTTGGAGCGCTTCAGGCGGTGAAATATGGAAATGTCGCATAATCGGCTCGGGTCGGTAGGCACCGATCGGTAAAAATGCTTCATCGATATCAAATCTCTCTCTAATCTCTTTAAAATGCTCCCCCATCGCACTGTCACCGCTATGGTAGAGCGTATGATCGCTGTTTTGGATCACATATCCACCCCACAACGCTTTGTTCATGTCAAAATGGATACGATTGCTCCAATGCTTTGAGGGGACAAGAGTGATAAATAATCCTCCTACCATGACCGATTCCCACCACTCCAGTTCAAAGCATCGTTCACGTGTAATTTTCCCTTTTAAATATCGCCAAAATCCATTCGGTGCAACGATAATCGTTTTTGGATTTTGTTGCAATAAAAATAAAACGGATGCTTTGTCGTAATGGTCATAGTGGGCATGGGTAATGAGGATGACATCGGCACGTAATTGCTTTTTGGGGAGGGGGAGTACACTGTATCGGCGATACAGCGGGAGATTTCCGAGTACCGGATCGATTGCTACCGTTGTCTCTCCCATCTTGAGCCACAAAGATGCGTGTCCCAGCCAGAGGGCATACTCACCGCTTGGTAAATCTTCTTGCGTTATGATGCTCCGGTTGGTCGCAATTTTCTCACGACGATGCAGTAATTTGGATAATTGCCATTTTAGAATCGTTGTTAAAGAAATTTTCGGTGACGTATAGTGTTGCATTAACCCTGCTGGTGTGATCCGTCACAGTAGGGTTTACGCCCTGAACGCCCACATCGGCAAAGCCATTTGTCGGTTTCTACTTCGACGGAAAATTTGATGGGTGTTTTGTCGGTTCCACTATGGCTCCCATCACAAAACGGGAATGTTTTTGAAAGACCGCAAGTACAATACAAATACTCGGTATTGGCATCGAGTGATGCTTTGAAAGGCTCATTAATAAACTTGGTTTCCATGATACACCTCCATTTTTTGATTCCATAATTATCATTATAACCGCATTTTAGAGAATTAAAAGGGGGTTCGCAATAGTATTCGCTTAGTACAATTAAGGCAGAAGATGGAACCGTTTGCATTTATTATCGGCTTATTGCTTTTGGGTGTTCTTCTCCAGCGAACGGATGCCCCGGTCGATTTGGCCAAAAGTCTCAATTTTTTTGTTATTTATGTCTCTCTTCCTGCAACAATATTGCTGCAAGTTCCTAAGATCCATATGGATATGTCAGCATTGGGTGTCGTGCTTATTCCATGGTTATTGTTGCCGATTACCGTAGCTATCGTTATGGTAATGACAAAAAATCATCCCCCTGAAGTTCGTGCCGCTTTGTTGCTTGTCCTTCCGTTGGGAAATACATCATTTGTCGGGATACCGATTGTTCAAACACTTTTAGGAGATGCGGCAATCCCTTATGTCCTAATGTACGATCAGTTCGGGACGTTCTTGATCCTCTCCCTCTATGGCAGCGCTGTTTTGGCCCGGTATGAAACGGGACACATCCATAAACGGCTGATTCTCAAAAAACTTTTTTTGTTTCCCCCTTTTTTGATGCTGCTGGTAGCGATGATATGGGGCGAAATGCCCTCACGCATGATCCCTTACTTACAGATACTCTCTGCTACGCTTGTACCGGTAGCCTTGGTATCGGTAGGGTATTCGCTCCGGATTCGAGGGGGGATTGATTATCCTCTCTTTACAAAAGCTCTTATGGTCAAATTGATGGTAATGCCGTTGATTGCATTTGGAATTTTGTTTGCGATGGGAACTGAGCCTCTCGCACTGAAAACGGCGGTGCTTGAATCGGGGATGCCATCTATGATTACCGCAGGTGCATTGGCAATTGCGGCAGGATTTGCTCCGGCACTTAGTGCGGCGTTGGTCGGTTACGGGATTATCATTGCTTTGGTCACTTTGCCGATAATCGCTTATCTTTTGGAGCGGCTATAGCTATTCGAGCATCTCTTCAGATTCACCGAGCTGCAAGACACCTTGCTCCGCCAAGGCTTGTACCACATCGACAATTCGGCGTTGCGCGGCTTCAACCTCTTTCATTTTAACTGCACCTAAAAATTGGAGTTCTTCGATAAAAGCGTCTTTGGCACGTTGGGACATATTGGCAAAGAATTTCTCTTTGAGCTCTTCGGCCGCATTTTTCAGAGCCAGCATCAGATCATTTTTATCGGCTGATTTGAGAATTTCGCGAATACCGGCACCGTCGAGATCGACAATATCTTCGAAGGTAAACATCATCTCTTTGATCGATGAAGCCAGTTCTTGATCCAACTGCTCGATTTGTGACAAGGTCGCTTTGGAGACTTTCGTACCCAAACGGTTGAATACGTCGGCAACAGAACGCGGTCCGCCCACCTCGACTTTGTAGCTTGCCAATGATTCGAGTTTGGATTCTAAAACCGTACTGACCCGTTTGATAATCGCAGGGGTAATATCTCCCAGTTTTGCCATACGCATTGCCACTTCAGCGCGCAGTTCATCGGGGAAGATATAGAGTGTTTCAGCCGCAGCGGAAGGGTCCATATGGGCTAAGATCAATGCAACCGTCTGCGGATGTTCCGTCATAATAAAATCGGCCAGTTGCTGAGGCTTGATTTTGGCCAAAAAGGCAAAGTTTTGGCTGCTCTGCATCGTTTTACTGAGACGTTCCAATACTTTTTTCGCTTCATCCGGCCCCAGCGCTTTGTATAAAATCTCCCGGGCGTATTCAAGACCGCCCGTGTTTAGGTATTGATTGGACTGGACAATCGCGTAAAACTCTTCTAAAACTGCCGCACCGATATTCTTTTCAATACTATTGTTATTAGCGATATGTTTGGAAATTTCAGTAATGGCTTGGATGCTCATTTTTGAGAAAAGGGCAGAGGTAACATCTTCACCCAATTGAACTAAAAGGATGGCAATCTTTTGGGTCATGCTCATTTCATCAAAATACGCCTGCTGTGTCGGAGATAAGTTCATAATATCGCTTTAGTTTGATTCAATCTGTAATAGCTGATATTATAACTCATTGCTGTGGGTAAACGGGAAAAAAAATGTTTTTATTTTTTTTGTCGGGAGAGTTGATTGTATATTCCGGTTCCCACGATGAGCAACGTTACCCCAATTATGAGATAAAAAGCGTTAATGAGTTGACTGTAATCATCCAACACAATTTTAAATACGGCCATAAGAGATTCGATCGAGAGAGCAATAATGATGGAGGTCAAAAATTTACTGAGTGTTTTGTTCTGGAGGTCGTTGCCGTAATTGAAGGTTTTAAAGAGAACCTCGTTTTCAATCAGTGTTTTGGCCAAGTCGTAGATCGCAAGTCCGATCGTAATTGAAATGATCGATGTGAATATCTCATGCATAACAAGCTCTTTCGACATGGAAGAGGTCAGCATATTTAAGAAGATATAGGCTCCGTAAAAGATTAAAAAAACTGAGACAAGACCCAATAGTAATCCTCCGCATCCCATGACAAAGCGGTTGATTTTTTCAAAAGCACTGTTGTGTTCAATCAAACGAAGCTCTTCAAGCAGTTTGAGCATATCAAAATCAGCAACAATATAACGGTCATTTTCTTGTTTTACGGCGGTCAATGTCGGCAATCCCGTAATGTGATGAAGATAAGGATTGCTGATATGAATCGGTTCTTCTACAAAACTGACCCATTTGAAATAAAAAGATTTATCGGCACCGTTGCGATCCTCATCAATGTAGTTTCGGCCAAAATCGGGTGAGGATTGGGTAAAGGTATTATCGACGGAATAGATAACTTCAGATGATCGTTCACTTTCGAAAAATCGCCGCATATCTTTAGCGTCATTTGTGGGAGGATGGAAATTTGCTATTGCGGTACGAAGATAAAATTGAACACTGTTTTTGTGTTCGGTATAGATACTGATGATCCGTTTCATGAAAACTCTCCTTCACTGAATTTTCAATCTATGTTGTATCACCTATAGCATTAAGAGCCGTATGCAATATGAAGGTATATATGAAAGTTAAGGATATGTTTGTGAATTGAGGGTTGAATAAATGTTAGGAAGAAGATTTAAATGTGATGGCGGGCCACCAAGGATTTGAACCTTGGGAGGTATAACCCTCGCCGGTTTTCAAGACCGGTGCAATCGACCACTCTGCCAGTGACCCGTATAAGAATGAAGCTATTTTTTACATTTTGGAGGTGGTACCCAGATTCGAACTGGGGGTCAAGGTTTTGCAAACCAGCGCCTTACCGCTTGGCCATACCACCATCCATTTGTGGTGCCCGGAGCCGGACTTGAACCGGCACAGTGTTACCACCGAGGGATTTTAAGTCCCTTGCGTCTACCGATTTCGCCATCCGGGCAACGATAACAAAAAATACCTCAGTTAAAGCATCGGTTTCTCGATATTTCAACTGAGGCATATGGAGCGGGAAACGAGGTTCGAACTCGCGACCCCAACCTTGGCAAGGTTGTGCTCTACCACTGAGCTATTCCCGCATTGTTTTTGTGGACTGGAAGTATAGCAAAAAAAGTATGGTGTGTAAAGAGTTTAGCCTCTTTTTTTGTTATTTTTTTTGAGGTATATCTTTTTAAGAGTTCCACTGCGCTATAATCGCGTCAATTTAAACCAATATAATACTAAAGGAATCCCATGCGTAGTGATACTATTAAACGCGGATTTGATAAAACCCCCCACCGAAGTTTGCTCCGAGCAACGGGATTGAAAGACGAAGATTTTGATAAACCGTTTATCGGGGTCGCGAACTCCCATATCGATATCATACCGGGGCATTTTTTCCTCCAAGAATACGGCCGAATTGTGAAAGAAGCAATCCGTGAAGCGGGCGGGGTTCCATTCGAGTTTAACACCATCGGTGTCGATGATGGTATCGCAATGGGGCATGATGGGATGCTCTATTCGCTTCCAAGCCGTGAGTTGATAGCCGATTGTATCGAGACGGTGATGAACGCTCACAAGCTGGATGGTTTGATCTGTATCCCTAACTGTGACAAAATCGTACCGGGGATGCTTATGGGTGCGTTGCGGGTTAATGTACCGACGATTTTCGTTTCCGGTGGACCGATGAGCGCAGGGCATAAAAAAGACGGTACGCCGATCGATTTGGCGACGGCGTTCGAAGCGGTCGGAAAACATGCCGATGGTAAAATGTCCGATGAAGAGCTCTATGAAATCGAGTGCGAAGCGTGTCCGAGCGGTGGGAGCTGTTCAGGAATGTTTACGGCTAACTCGATGAATACTCTTTGTGAAGCGATGGGGGTTGCCTTGCCGGGTAACGGTACGGTGCTTGCGATGACACCGGAACGTATCGAGATGGTAAAGGCGGCGGCACGCCGTGTCGTCGAGATGGTCAAAGACGAAAACAGCGCGAAATGGAATATGCGCAATATTCTCAATGATAAAGCGATTCACAATGCATTTGTTATCGATATGGCAATGGGGGGAAGCTCCAATACGGTTCTCCATTTGCTGAGCATTGCTAAAGAGGCAGAGGTTGATTTCGATATTACAAAAATCAATGAAATCTCTGAAAAAGTGGCGCATATCGCGAAAATATCTCCGTCATTATCGACCGTTCACATGGATGACATTAACCGCGCAGGCGGTGTAAATGCCGTTATGAAAGAGGTAAGTCGACGTGGTGGTGTATTGGAACTGGATGCGATGACGATTACGGGTGAGACATTGGGTGAGCGGATCAAAGATGCGGTGATTAAAGATCCGAATATTATCCACACCAATGAAAATGCCTACTCTCCGGTCGGTGGTCTCTCGATCTTGTTCGGTAATCTGGCTGAAGAGGGTGCGGTGGTTAAAACGGCGGGAATTACCCCTAATATGCGACAATTCAAAGGTTCTGCCGTTTGTTTTAACTCTCAAAACGAAGCGATTGCCGGCATTATGGGCCATAAAGTTAAAGCGGGTGATGTTGTTGTTATCCGCTATGAGGGTCCTAAAGGCGGTCCGGGTATGCAAGAGATGCTCGCCCCTACGGCACTTATCATGGGAATGGGATTAGGGGAGAGTGTTGCTCTCATCACTGACGGACGCTTCTCTGGGGCAACCCGTGGTGCATCTATCGGTCATGTGAGCCCTGAAGCGGCTGAGGGCGGTTTGATCGCTCTTATCGAAGACGGTGATGAGATCGAACTCGATGTTGATAGCCATCTTTTGCAGCTCAATGTCAGTTATGAAGTATTGGAGCAACGCCGTCTCCATTGGAAACCGATCAAAAAAGAGATCCATTCCAAATGGCTCAAACGCTACAGTCTCCTCGTCTCCAACGCCTCTAACGGTGCTGCGTTAAAAACAGAACTGTAAGTCTCATTTTTTCCCCACACGGTCACAGTATCGTTTTGCATTTAAAAGACGTTCTTTATGCCCTGCATCGGAAAGGGCTTCGGGAACGACGTTGCGCAGGTAATATTCGACGTATTTGCACAAATTTATGCTCCCTTGTATTCCGGCTTCAGTTTTAAATTTTTGGATCAGTGTTGAGCGTTCGGAATTGAGAAAAAGTGCTTGATTGAATTCATATCCGAAGAAGTTGAGAGATTCGCTAAATTGATAGGTAAGTTTTTCTTTGACCTCGTTAAAGTAACGTAAGAATTCCTCTTTATGGGCCTCTTCGAATGTTTTTAGTCTCTCTTGTATCTCTTCGAGCTCATGCCGATGGCTTCCGATAATATGGATAGTATCAACTTGGTCTCGGCGTACTTTTTTGAGCTCATTTTCATACTCATCTTTATTGGCGATGGAATCGACATCTTGTTTGAATTGTAGTTCCATCACTTCACGTTTAGCGCTTAGCCCTTGTTCTTTAGTAATGAGCATTTGAAGTTCCGCTTTGAGGAGTTCAAATTGATGCTTTTGCTCAACATACCCCTCTTGTGCGAGTAAAAAGTTTTTTGTATAGACACGCTGGGCAATGTTGGTTCGTTGCTCAAAATCGTTGTAGCGTTCGCTCAGGTAGCGGATGGTGTTAAATTTACTGATAAGTTCTTGATTGTAGATGGTGGTGTCGATATCTTTAAACATTCCGGCGGCGGAGTAGATGAACTCTTTAAAAACATCGAATCGAAAATCTTCGTCAAAATCAAAACCGATAGCATTAAAATATTTTTTTACGAGTTTAATATCATCTTCAAAAAAGTTCATAACTACTTGTTTTTGAGATATAGAAAGAGGTATCATCAATTTTGCTCACTCACGCGTACTTATGGTTGGGTTATGATAGCGTATAATTGTGAAAAAAAAGGTTTCACGTGTGCGGAGTATTTGGAATTATCGGTGACTACTCTCCTTCCAAAGCACGTGAAGCCTTAAAGAGATTAGCGCATCGCGGACGGGATCATTGCGGCATTGTGGAAGGGGAGGGATACTTTCTGTCGCACCAGCGTCTTTCGATTACCGATGCGCATGCACGGTCTCATCAGCCGATGCGCAGAGGTCGAGTCCTTATCAGTTTTAACGGTGAAATCTATAATCATACGGCACTTCGGGAAACACTGCATCTTACACATTGGGAGACGGACAGCGATACTGAAGTGATTTTAGCCGCGTATGAACGATGGGGGATTGCATGCGTAAATCATCTGGAGGGGATGTTTGCATTCGCTTTGATCGATGGGGATAAGCTTTATCTCGTCCGTGATCGATTCGGAAAGAAGCCCTTGTTCTATCATCAAAACACGGACACATTGGTGTTTGCTTCGGAGATAAAAGCGATTAAACCTTTTTTATCCTCGGTTCGAATGAACGATGAAGCGCTCCATTCGTATCTCTCTTTTTTAGCTCCGACACCGCCGCATACATTTTATCAGGGTATAGAAAAATTAGAGAGTGGTGAGTGGCTCTGCTATGAACACAATAAGGTGACAAAGCATCGTTATTATAATGTGTTGGAGAGGTCATTTCCGATGATAAGCGATAGGAATGAAGCATTAGAACGTATTGAAGAAGAACTGTACCGTTCTGTCGGTGCAAGGCTTGATACGAACGTACCCGTTGCGGCATTGCTTTCAGGTGGATTGGACAGTGCTATGATTTGTGCGATTGCGGCACGTCAGGGTAAAAAACTCCCCGTCTTTACCCTTGGATACGATGAATACGGTGCGTATGATGAGCGGGTAAACGCTGCTATTACAGCGGAATATCTTGGGCTTGAGCATACGGAAGTCATTATTTCACAGAATGATTTTCACGAGCATCTGGACGAACTATTGATTCACATGGATGAACCGCTCAATGATCCTGCCGCATTGCCGCTCAGCTTGTTGATGAAAAAAATCGGCTCGCAAGGGTATAAAGTCGTCTTAAGCGGCGAAGGCTCAGATGAACTTTTTTTAGGATATCGGCAATATTTTGAATATTTCGATATCGAAAAAGCGGCTTCTTTGCACCATAAAAACTGGCTCAAAAAATATTTTCACAGCCATTTTTCGATGAACCGTGAGTGGGAATGGTACAAACGGGTTTTTGATGAGTCATTGCTTTTTAGAACTTCGGGAGAAAAATTTACCGATTTACAGCAAAACAAATTGTTACGTCGTAATGTTCGGGATAATGAATCACTCCGATTTTTGCAAGAGTATCGTGAAATATTTGAACAAAGCGGACACAATGATCCGAGTATGTGGTACAGCATGATCGATCTGAAACTCTTTGTGGGTGAACACTTTCTCGCTAAGCTTGATCGGGTTTCGATGGCACATACGATTGAAGCGCGAACCCCGTTTTTGGATCATACTTTGGCGGAAACCGTTTTAAGTATTGATCCTGTATTACGTATCGGAAATGGGCAAACTAAAACATTGCTAAAGCAGGTTGCTCGAAATTATCTGAGTGATGAGATCATTAATCGTCGTAAAAAAGGGTTTGCCAACCCGTATATGGAGTGGTTGATTGCCTCGGAACGTCTGGAATTGATACGGGAAGTGAATGATAAAACGGGATTATTTTATCCCGAAGTGATTGAAGAATATCTGGATTTGGCCCGTCGAGGAAAATTTAAACAACACGTATGGGGACTTTATGTCCTCAGTCATTGGATTAAGAGGGAGTTATTGTAATTTCCCCAACATTTCAATGGAGCCTTTTTCAAACTTCGAAAATGCAAACCACTTTTTACCCAAATCTTTGAGACTTGCACCGATATGATATATCTCCTCGTCATCGAGGATCAAAAAACGATCATGTGATGCGGAAAACTCTTTGATCTGTATGGGTGGATATTGGGCATTGTGTTTTTTGAGATCAAGTGAGAGTTGTGAAGTAATCATTTTCGTGTAAATGGTCGCTTTGCAACCATCGGCTCTTTTGGTTAACAGAACCAACACACTCTCATCCACATAATTATCGATGAGGACAATGGATCTTTTGGCACTTTTGATCAGATCACTAACAAACACATAAGCATCGAAAATCTGATTTTCATAAAATATTCCATAATCAGGTCGTAGATCTTTGGATTCGATTGCACTAAAAAGTTGATTGAATTTTGCATCATGCTTTAAAAGCTTTTGCTCAATCGTATCGATTTTTTGAAACAGCACCCCATTATGGGAAATAAATTTGCGCATGGTAACAAAGGTTCGTATGATTTTTACACTCATGTCCACTGCCGTCGGACTCTTTAAAATAGCACTGAGCATCGAAACACCTTGTTCTGTAAAGGCATAGGGTGCTCTTCTAAGTCCCATTTTCTCTTTATTGGAAGTCACAAATTGTGACCTCCAATTCTCCAACTCATCTTTCGTCAGTTGAAACATAAAATCAGAGGGGAATCGCTCACTATTGCGTTTGATGGCTTGATTAAAAACTTTTGTCTCCACCCCATACAACTCTGCCAAATCTCTGTCCAACATCACTTGTAATCCGCGAAGAGTGTAGATTTTGTTTTGGATGTTGTGTTCGTCTATGATAGAAATTTCATTCACGGCAAATCCTCATCATCGTGCAGGATACTATTGTGCGATTGTACATTACCCGATGAAGAAGATAAAAAATATGGCAATTTGAAATAAAAAATATTAAATTATATTCACCCTTCGACCGGCTCAGGGCGAACCGTTACTAAGAGTTTATTTTTTCTCCATGAGTAGTGCCAATTCCAATGTTCCGCTGATATAGTTGGCAAAGAAGCTCATAATCCCTTCATCATTTTCAGTAAAATCACCGTGGTATTTATTGAGGAGTTGAATGACACCGATTACTTCTTGACGCGAGTTAAAGATGGGAACAGCGAGGATATTTCGGGTCACGAAACCACTTTTTTCATCGATTTTGGCTAAAAAACGGCTGTCTTCATACGGATTATTGACGAGTTGCGCTGTTTTTTTATGAACGGTGTCCCCGACGATTCCCGAATCGATACCGATCGCAATCCGGCCGATTCCATCACTTAGTTTTGTCCAGAGCATTCCACCGCTTTGATCCACGATAAAAATAGAGCACCGCTCTGCACTGACGATGGCTTTTGCTTCTTCGGATATTGACGGCAAAGTCTCTTCAATATGGTTCAAATGACTGAGCCGTTTGCCGAAATCGGCGATTCGTTCATAGATTTTTAAACTCATTCTATCCCCTTGTTGAGTAGTGTCGCTTCATCATCGAATAGCATTGCAAGCTCTAAGTAACCGCTGATATAGTGGGCGAAAAAAATCATAAATTTAGCATCTTCTCGGGTAAAGCCACCGAGTTTATTCAGAAGCTGAAAGACACCGATAACATGACGATTGGAGTCAAAAATAGGAATAGAGGCAATATTTTCCGTTACAAATCCGGTTTTGTTATCGACAGCATGGAAAAAGCGATCATCCTCATAAGGGTTGTTCACCAAAATAGGTTTTCCCTCTTTAAGGGTACTTCCTACAATGCCATCGTCTTTGTGAACCATTATCTTTTCAACACCATCGGCTAGGGTGGTCCAGAGCATCTCGATTTTTTGGTTATAGATAAAAATAGAGCATCTCTCAGCTCCGCTGACTTGTTTTGCATACTCCGAGATCAGGGGCAGCCCCTCGGAAAGTGTCGGACGCTTGAGCAAAGAACGGCCAAATTCGGCCAGTGCGGCATACGAAGTGGTGGATATCATTCAAGTACCTCTTAGGTGAGTTCACGAAAAAGTAAATCGTATCCATTTAAAGCTAAAAAGTAAATCAACAGAAATAAAATAGAGATGAGGAAAATCCCCAGAGTGGGGATTGAGCAAAATTTAGAGGTTATTGGCTTTTTTGTATTCGATAATCATTGCATACGCTTCGTCTTTAAGCAACAATTTTTCTTTTTTAAGATTTTCAAGTTCAACATCGCTCATCGGTACTTCACCGCTCTCAGCTTTAGCAATTTGGTTATCAAGATCGTTATGGCGATCAAAAATTTTCAAAAAGTGGGCATTTGCCGCATCATTTTGTTTTATGTGGGTGATTACATCACGGTATTCGTGCAACATTCAGTGTCCTTGCGTGGAAATTTATCGCAATTGTACCACTACTTAATTTAAAATCCGTGGAAGGGTGATCCCCTCTTGCCCTTGGTATTTACCGCTTTTATCTTTATAGCTGGTTTCGCACATCTCATCTCCTTGTAAAAAGAGCACTTGTGCAATCCCCTCATTGGCATAGATTTTAGCCGGAAGAGGGGTAGTATTCGAGATTTCAATGGTGATATGTCCTTCGAATTCCGGTTCAAAAGGGGTGACATTTACGATAATGCCGCAGCGTGCATAGGTCGATTTGCCCAAACAGATGGCTAAAACGTCACGAGGAATTTTAAAATATTCTACCGTGCGAGCCAATGCAAAGGAGTTTGGCGGGACGATACAGACGTCACCCGTGAAATCAACAACATTCATATCGTCGAAATGTTTTGGGTCAACAACCGTAGAATTAAGATTGGTAAAAATCTTAAATTCATTCGTCACTCGGATATCGTAACCGTACGAACTAAGGCCGTAACTGACGACTCCTACACCCACTTGATCTTCGCAAAATGGGGAGATCATCCCCTCATTTAATGCCTTTTCTCGAATCCATCCGTCGCTTTTGAGACCCATCTTCATATCCGTTGTTAATTTTATTTGTGGTAGTATAACACATCTATTACCCTACTTTTAGGAGCATTTTCCGATGGATATGAAACAAATCAAAGCACTTTTGCAAGAGTTTGACGCAAGTACTCTTTCAAAATTAAAAATTACTCAAGACGCTTTTTCGATTGAACTTGAAAAAAATATCGGTGTTGTTGCAGCACCGGTAATGGCAGCACCTATAGCGGTTGCTACGACTGCAGTTGCAGCACCTGTAGCCGTTGAAGCAGCAGCTCCTGTGCATACTGGCGACATGATCGTTTCCCCAATGGTCGGGACATTTTATGGCTCTCCTTCTCCTGATTCAGCTCCCTTTGTCAAAGTGGGCGACCGTGTAAAAAAAGGTCAAGTCATCGGTATTCTTGAAGCGATGAAAATTATGAATGAACTTGAGGCTGAGTTCGATTGTAAAATTGTAAGCATTCTTGTTTCTGATTCTCAAGCGGTTGAATACGATATGCCACTTTTCGCGGTCGAGAAACTCTAATCATGGCGGAAATCAAACGTATATTAGTGGCCAATCGGGGCGAAATCGCTCTGCGTGCCATCCGAACAATCAAAGAGATGGGGAAAGAAGCAGTAGCAGTTTATTCGACTGCTGATAAAGAGGCTTCCTATCTTAAACTTGCGGATGCGGCGATTTGTATCGGCGGGGCTCCAAGTTCTCAAAGTTACCTCAATATCCCCGCAATTATTGCTGCGTGTGAAATTAGCGGATGTGACGCGGTATTTCCGGGTTACGGATTTTTGAGTGAAAATCAACATTTTGTTGAGATTTGTACCCATCACGGAATTAAATTTATCGGGCCGACTCCTGAAGTTATGGTGATGATGTCCGATAAATCCAAAGCGAAAGATGTCATGATCGCCGCAGGTGTTCCGGTTGTTCCGGGATCTGATGGCGCTATCAAAGATATCGCCGAAGCAAAAGTTCGCGCCAAAGAGGTCGGTTATCCGGTTATCCTCAAAGCGGCAGCCGGCGGCGGCGGACGCGGGATGCGCGTTGTCGAAGATGAAAGTTATATTGAAAACGCATTTTTAGCGGCAGAAGCGGAAGCGATCGGCGCATTCGGTGACGGCACGATTTACATGGAGAAATTCATTAAAAATCCTCGCCATATTGAAGTACAAGTGATTGCCGACAGCCATGGAAATGTATTACATATCGGTGAGCGTGACTGTTCCATGCAGCGTCGTCACCAAAAGCTGATCGAAGAATCACCCGCCGTTGCCCTAACCCCTGAAATTCGTGCTGAATTACACGCGTCAGCGGTTCGTGCTACCAAGTATATTAAATACGAGGGCGCAGGGACATTTGAATATCTTCTTGATGCCGATAAAAAGTTCTATTTTATGGAGATGAATACCCGTCTTCAGGTAGAGCATACTGTTTCTGAGATGGTAAGCGGTTTGGATTTGATCGAGATGATGATACGTGTTGCTGAGGGAGAAGCTCTTCCATCACAAGAGAGCGTTGTCCTCACTGGGCATTCAATCGAGTGTCGTATTACAGCAGAAGACCCTATTAAATTCTTGCCAAGTCCGGGAAAAATCACTCAGTGGATCGCTCCGGGCGGACGTAATGTTCGTATTGATACTCATGCTCATGCGGGTTATATCGTCCCCTCGACGTATGACTCAATGATCGGAAAGCTTATTGTTTACGGAAAAGATCGTGATGAAGCGATTGCACGGATGCACCGTGCATTGAGCGAATTTACGATTACGGGGATTCGAACAACGATCCCTTTTCATGCAAAAATGATGCAAAACCCCGATTTTATCAACAATAACTTCGATACCAAATACCTCGAAAACTATCAGGGGTAATCCCCTCCTCGTCATACCGTACTTGATACGGTATCTATTTTCTTAAGAACTTAGATTCCGTGTCGTAGCACGGAATGACAAAATTTACTCCGGTAATCTCAAAACTTTTATATCCGCACTTAGACGTAAACGCGTAAAATAGTCATTCAAAACCTGATTTCGTTTTTCACCAATAATTGCATTTGAAATTTGAGGACGCAACGATTCGAGATTTTCGGTAACAACGTTCAGTTTATCGCGCATGTAAAAGCTCATAAAACTATTTTGCCCATTAGGGATGATAGGGCTGAAGCTGCCATTGGGCGTTTTGTTCAGGAGTTGAGCCAACTGAGGATTGATTTTTCCAAAAGGGATAGACTCGTCTTTGGTTTGAATGGCTTCAACATGACGCATCGGATCGGCAATTTTTGCTGCTAATGCTTCTTGGGAAGCAGAAAGATAGGCGGTTACCTCAAAACTCTCAGGACGTGAAAACTCATCGAGATGGAGTTGATAATATTCTGCTTCTTCCTCAGCCGTTGGTTGGCCCATTTTAGAAAATGCAATAGCGCTATAGAGCTTTTGTCCTTTGATACTCTCTTCGACTTTGGCCTTAAGATCTTTTTCGCTGAGCCCGCGTACACTCTGCATTGCATTTAAAAACTGCTCCATAGAGAGGTTGTTTTGGGCTGCCATGCGGGTTAACTCTTCGTTGATTTCGGTTGTGGAAACGGTGATTTTTTTCTCTCCGGCTTCGAGTTGCTCAAGCTTTTTGCGAATCAAGTTGTCGGCACTTTGTGTAGCGTTTGTGCCACTTTGTTTCATCTCTTGCTGTACCTCGAAAAGGGTGATAGGGGTGTTTTTGACCAATACTGCCACACCGCCGATAGGGGCGCTCCATAAAAAAGTGGCGAGTAACGCAGAAAGGGTAATCGAACGCATTGATGCTCCTATGCAAAAGTTTCCTATTTTACCCGCTTTTAACATAGCCTTAACTAAAATTGCGCAATTGCATCCAAAAAGGATTTTGAACATGGTAGTAACCAGATTTGCCCCAAGCCCGACGGGATATTTACACATCGGCGGATTGCGTACCGCCCTTCTTAGTTACCTTTGGGCACGACGTAACGGCGGAAAGTTTTTACTTCGTATCGAAGATACCGATTTTAGCCGAAATGATGAAGCGGCAGCCCTTGCGATCGTCGAAGCGTTTAAATGGGTCGGATTAGAACATGACGGCGTAATCGAGTATCAATCGAGCCGTTTGGCAATCTACCAAGAGTACGCCCAAAAGCTCCTCGATGAAGGGAAAGCGTACAAGTGCTATATGTCCAAAGAGGAGCTTGATGCACTTCGCGAAGAGCAGACGATGCGCAAAGAGAGAGCAAAATACGACAACCGATATCGTGATTTTAGTGGAGTAGCACCTGAAGGGCGTGAAGCGGTTATCCGTATCAAAGCTCCGTTGGAAGGTTCTATTACGGTGCATGATGGAGTCAAAGGGGATGTTCTTTTCAATGTAGCCGATATTTTGGATGATTTTATCATTGCCCGCTCTGACGGTACCCCGACCTATAACTTCGTCGTTGCTGTCGATGATGCCCTGATGGGAGTGACCGATGTAATACGAGGAGACGATCACCTCTCCAACACTCCAAAACAGATCGTCGTCTATGAGGCGCTCGGGTTTCCGATCCCCCGCTTTTTCCATGTCCCGATGATCCACAATCACGAGGGTAAAAAACTCTCGAAACGTGACGGTGCGACCGATGTCATGATGTATAAAACGATGGGGTATACCCCTGAAGCGCTACTCAACTTCCTCGTCCGTTTGGGATGGAGTCATGGCGATCAGGAGATATTCTCGATGGCGGAGATGTTGGAACTTTTCGATCCGAGCGATATTAACCGCTCCGCATCAGTTTACAACGTCGAGAAACTCGATTGGCTCAATAGCCATTACATTAAAAATATGTCTAACGACAAATTGTGCGAACTTTTGGAGTTTCACGGGGTCATGCTGGTAAGCCACGATAAACGTGAAATTTTGCTCGATGCGCTAAAAGAGCGTGCAAAAACATTGGTCGAGATGGCAACGCTGATCAATGAGATTTTGGTTCGTCCTGCGCTCTTTGATGAAGCGGCTCTTAAAAAAGGGTACAAAGAAGAGAGTAAAGCGATTTTGGAAGCTTTTGCCCAAGCGCTTAAAAATACTACAGAGCTTCATCTCCCGAGTGATTATCATCATGTGATGGAGAGTGTAGTAGCACAGTTGGAGATTGGGTTCGGGAAAATCGGTCAGCCGTTACGTGTTGCGCTGATGGGGAAACTATCGGGACCCGGGCTGGACAGTGTTATGGCGATTATCGGTGTCGATGAGACGTTGGCACGGATTGATGCGCTGTTAAAATACTAGACTCAAAATATAAAATCTTTTGCTTTTTAGCTACAATCGCTCGGCACTTATGGATGTCGAGTAGATTAATAGAGGAAAAGAAGTGAAAAAAGATGTTTTTATCGTTGGTGTAAAATCGGTATTTCCAAAAATTTATAATTCTGTTGATGTAATTGATAAATTGTATAGCGAAAAACTTTCTTCTGCAAAAGTAAATAAATTTGCGACAAGGCTTGGATCAAATGTCCAAATTAAAAATCGAGCTATCAGTATTGATTTGGAACAATTCCCCCGCATTGTAGTTCCTGATGAAAATTCTCCGGTTTTATGGGCAAGCGGTATCATTAAAAGTTTTTCAGACACTATCCGCGATGATAGTAAAATTGAATTCATGTCAATCTCTTATAATGCAAGCTCACATGCGGTAACTCTTCCTAATCTTACGTGTCAAATTGCTCATGAATCTGCACTTGACTTAGCCTATCCTCCTGAGGAGATTGTCAATTATGGGTGTACCTCGGGTATTTTTTCCATCCAATCTGCGGTTAATTTCTGTCAAAAAAATGATTCTTTGGCAACGGTTTTTGCATTTGAACAAACATCATGGACATTCAAGCCGCTTTACGATGCGTCAGATATAAATTTTAGAGCATCTTTGCGAACACATGCTATTTTTGGAGACGGTGGTGCCGGATTACTCTTAGCTAGTGGAGCTGAAGCCGAACATTTTGATAAAAAGCTAAAAATCATCGATATAAAATTGGATTACCAATATGGGGATGTAATCAAAATGGAAGATGGCGCTTTTTTCACAGGTGATGGCGTAAAGGATGTTATGCCAAAGCTCGTGAGTCAAAATATTATCAAACCAATTTTACAGCGAAACGGACTGAAGATAGAAGAGGTCGCTGAATGGTCGTTGCATCAAGGCGGCTTACCTGTTGTTGATAGCTTTATGAGTCAAGAAGTACTAGGATTAAGTGAAGAGCAAGTAGAAATATCAAAAAAAATGTTTGTTGAATACGGCAACATCAGTACGCCAAGCAATTTTGTTGTTTTAGAACATCACTTAGAACAGGGCAAAGGACAAATTGGGGACTATGGCTTAATCGTTGGATTTGGTGCCGGTTATTATTTCGGAGCGGTCCTTTATCAACACTGCTAAACTATAAGTATCTTATGGCTCCCAAGGAAGGGGCCAATCTTTTGTTTTTTGCCTCTCTCACAAACGCTTTGTATCCTCTCTCCTCTTTTATCCCCACTTTATAGCTGATAAATTTTAGATAATGGGTAATTTGTGCGGGGCTAAGAGTGCTTCGGCGGGATGCATCCATCAACATATAATAAGGAATTTTGACTCGTTTGGCGACAAATGCGCGGCTCAGGCGTTTAAGCTCATCTGTGTGATTGTGAGTACAAAGGAGTGCAAAGACAAACGGCAATCTTGTTCGTTCATGCCAGATTTTTCCAAGATCAATATGTTCCCCTCCGCCGTAATAGTATCGGAGCGCCTTATCGCCGATCAGCACCTCACCATGAATATCGAGTATGCGTGAGAGGAGGTTTGAGGTCGCCGAATCCTCATCGGCTTTATCGGCATTGGGGAGAGAGAGGACGCTGAGTACTTCACGTTGTGCGACGATACCAACCCCGAAATGGCGGCAGTTTTTAGCGGTAATACTGGAGATAAATGCCGCATCGATCCGACGCATGGCAAACTCGCGATTAAGGGCCGAAGGGACTCCTTTGTGATAATGAAGGCTTTGGTTAAATCGAGTGCTTCGGGCATAGCGTTTGATAAAAACGTGGAAGGGGAGGAGATTTAAAAAATCAATTTTTCCGAAAATCAAAACTTCTCCTCTGCAAAAATAAAACTCATTATACTAATTGATCCCTGACAAGGCACTGTTAGTTCTCTTTCGCTATAATTTACCACAATATAACTACCCAAAAAGGGGAATTGTCATGGTGACAGTCGAATTTTTAGGACCGATTCAAAAGGCTCCGTTAACTTTGGAAGCTTCATCATTACGTGATGTCGCCGAGGCATTGAAAAAAGATTCCGAAATGGCACAGTGGTTAGAGAACTGTGCGGTAGCGGTTAATGATACGCTGGTCGCATCTCTCGATACACAGCTAAAATCGGGGGATAAGGTATCTTTGCTCCCTCCGGTATGCGGTGGATGAAGATGCTGGAGCTTTATGAGGGAGCGCTTAACGTTTCCGAAATTATCACGCGGTGGTACTCCGAAGAAGCGGAGTACAACTACGGTGCATATATTCCGTTTATCGGGACGGTACGTGAAGAAGACGGGATCGAAGGGCTCAGTTTTGATCTCTATGAACCGATACTGGGCGCATGGTTTGAAGCATGGCAAGCCAAAGCGGAACCGCTTGGTGCAAAGCTCAAAATGGCTCATAGCCGAGGGGATGTATTGGTGCATGAATCCTCATATATCGCAGCGGTATTTTCACCAAAACGACGTGTAGCGTTGGAGACGATTGAGAAATTTGTCGAAGATTTTAAAGCCTCCGCCCCCATTTGGAAATACGACCTTAAAAATGGAGAGCGTCTTTACGCAGCGGATCGTTCAACAGCGATTGCAGGTGCGGGAATTTTGGGAGGAAAGATATGATCTCCTATGAAACGTCTCAAAATATGATCACTCTTCTTAGTATCGGGAGTATCCGCAGTGAGCAAATTTTTCTGACTCACGCGTTAGGTCGGATTTTGGCGGAAGACATTGTCGCCGACAGCGATTATCCTCTCCATCCTACGTCAGCGATGGATGGGTATGCGATCCTCCACAGTGATTTGGAAGAGTATGTGTCACTCGAAATCCTCGGAGATAACCCCGCCGGAGCCGATGAGATTGGTTTCGTTATAAGCGGAGCGTGTATCAAAACCTTTACCGGATCGCTCATGCCGCAGGGAACCGACACATTGATTCCGATTGAGAATGTACGTGTTGAGGGATCAAAGATTATAATCGAGAAACCGGTTCCATTCGGATTTGCCGTCCGTCCGATCGGCGAGAGTTACCGAGAGGGTGAAATATTGATTTCCAAAGGGACGAAGATCGGGTTTGCCGAGATCGGTGTTTTGGCCGGGATCAATCGGGTGATGATCCGTGTAGCACAACGCCCCCGTGTTGCGATCATCGCAACGGGGAGTGAGATTCTCGACATTGGTGAAACTGCTCGTCATGCAGGACAGATCCGAAGTTCCAACAGCTATACCCTTCAAGCTCTTGTCGATTCTCTCGGAGGCGAGAGTGTACAGATGGGGATTGTCGGAGATGATAAAGCGGCCATTATGGAGCGATTTGAAGAGGCGATCAGCTCGTGCGACATTGTGGTGAGTACGGGTGGAGTGAGTGTCGGCGATTACGATTTCGTCAAACATATCGTCCCCAAACTCGGTGCTGAGGTAATCTTCAAAGGGGTTAATATCAAACCGGGGCAGCACGTGATGGTGGCTCAACGGGGATCGAAGTTCATTGTCTCTCTCCCTGGGTTTGCCTACTCCTCGACCGTCACATTTATTCTTTATGCCGCACCGCTTATGGCACGGATGATGGGAATTGAAAATCCCAACGACGTGATCGAAGCTACTCTCAAAGTGCCGTTTGCGAAACGTTCCAATAAAAGCGAATTTACCGCCTGCAACCTTAGTTTTGTCGATGGGCGATACTGGGTCGATTTTGAGGGGAAAAAGAGCGGAAGCTCTGCCATTTTGACGAATCTTCTTGGAAATGCGGGACTTATGATTTGCGGTGAAGAGGATGGGGATTTAGAGGCGGGGACGCTAGTGAGGGTGATAAAACTCTAATGGCTTCATTCTTTTGTTTGTCATCCTGAACTTGATTCAGGATCTAAGATTGCGGATTAAGTCCGCAATGACAGGTTACTTAACGATTTTCGCTTTAATAGCCTCTTCTTCAACCATATCTTTACGATATTTGACCGCGACGATATTTTCGGTCTCATTGATATACCACTCCGCAATATGCTCATGTTCCAAGTTACCCAGTTTCTCCATATCTACATGATCGACAGAGATATAAAGATGAGAATATCGGTGCGGATTCGACATTTTAAACGTCCACAAAAGCCAGAGTGTTGTTACGACAATCAGCCCGATGGCCAACGTTTCACGTGTTGAGTATTGTAAGGCGATACCGGCAACGGCTCCGCCGATAAACGTCATGAAATAGGCGACTCCGTTAGCAATCCCGAGAGCCGCCCCTTTTTGATGAACACGGGCGTATTTTGAAATCATCGACTGAACCAGTGGCTCCATCATATTAAACGCCATAAAAAAGGCAATGACTCCGAGGACAAACTCCCACCCTTTGGTTGCAAATCCTAATAGGGTAAACGCGACGATAAAGAGGACGATAGAGAGCAAAAAGATTTCGCGCGGTTTGTTGTATTTTTCACCGAACACGGCTGCCGGTCCCATCGCGATGAGTCCCATTAGCATTGCCGGAACATATACCTGCCATAGCTCTTTGGCTTCCCATTTGAAAATACCCGCACTGTCCAACAGGAGGATCGGAATGAGGACGAACGCAACCGTCATAAGCCCTTTTTGCATTCCGTTGGTGATAATCATACTAAGGAGATTCGGATCTTTGAGGATATCTGCCGTGGTAGTGGTAGAGTGGTAAATATGGCGGATACGCGGAGGGGTAGGGACTTTCGTAAAGAGGACGAGCATCGCCAATATAGAGAGCACCGCAGTGATCCAAAACAGTGATGCGACACCTGCATAGGCACTGATAACAGGACCGGCAGCCATAGCAAGGGCGAAACTGATTGCGATGGTTCCCCCCATCAGTGCCATCGCTTTACCGCGAGACTCTTCATGGACGAGATCGCTGATCATGGCGGGGATTACAGCACCGATGGCTCCGGCTCCTTGTAAAAAACGTCCTGCCATCAGAGTATAGATGTCGGTACTCACGGCACAGATGATAGAACCGACCAAGAAAATGACGAGTCCGACGAGGAGTGTCGGTTTACGACCGATTTTATCACTCATTACTCCGAACGGAACTTGGAAAATCGCTTGGGTGAGGGCATAGCCGCCGACGATAACACCGACTAAAAATGGAGTTGAACCTTCGAGATTCAAGGCATAAGCCGAGAGGACGGGAAGAACGAGAAAAAGACCGAAAAATCGGAGTGAAAGAATTGCTGAGAGCGGGAGAACCGTTTTAAACACGTTGTCACCTTAGATGAGCTAAAATTTTCGTCATTATAGTACATTCGGCATTTAGGCGGATGGTTGAGGAAGAAAAGTGCGTGAAATTATAGAATTGCTCCACGATCGGGAGGTTTTTCCTTACACCGATCTGATAGAGGGATTTGAAATTATTGAAGACGGTGACACGTTTAAAGAAAATGCGCTGATCAGCGGCATCAGTGTCGATGTATTGGGCGGTGCTCCGGGGATTTACAGTGCGAGGTACGGCGGAGAGGGTGCGAGCGATCGGGATAATCTTCTTAAACTCGTTAAATCATTAAAAGAAAAAAATTTCCAAACCTCACCTGCCCATTACACGGCGGCAATTGCGATTGTTTCCCGTGAAGGGGAGAATTGTGTGCACGGGTGGATGCACGGGGATGTGATTACTGAACTTCGGGGTGAAAACGGTTTCGGATATGATCCGATTTTCATTCCAAGCGGATATGTGCAGACGTTGGGTGAGTTAGCGAGTGATGTAAAAAAAGGGCTTTCGCACCGTTCCAAAGGGTTGGAGTTGGCGAAGATTTTGATTGATCAGATTAAGTTTTTACGCTCTCACGCCGGAAGCACCGCTACAAAATAAAAGAAAATGATTCCGACAACGATTCGATAAATCGCAAACGGGGTAAAGGTGTGGCGGCTGACGAAGGCGACAAAAAGTTTGACCGTTGCGAGGGCAAATACAAACGCCGTTATAAACGCAATGGAGAGCATAAAATAATCATCCACGACCATTTCATTGCGGTGCTTGATGAGATCGTAGGCGGTAGCGATGATCATCGTCGGAATGGCGAGGAGAAACGAAAATTCTGCGGCACTTTTTCGGCTGAGTCCCATAATCAATCCGCCGATAAGGGTTGCACCGGAGCGGCTGGTTCCGGGGATCATCGAGAGGCTTTGAAAGACGCCGATGGTAAAGGCCTCTTTGAAGGTAAGCTCGGTGATATCTTTTCCTGAATCGATGGGTTTGTCACGGCGAAGATACTCGAAAGCTAAGAATACTATCCCTCCAGCGATGAGCATAATACTCACTGTTTCTACTCCGAAAAGGGCTTTAATCTGTTTGTAAAACAAAAATCCCAAAGCCCCTGCCGGTAAAAAAGCGACACCGATTTTCAGCCACAGTGTTTTATCCTGGAGGAGTCTTTTGGCGTATAAAAATAAGACGGCGAGGATACTTCCGAGTTGGATGGAAACCTCGAAGGCTTTATGGGCATTGGTTTGCTCCAATCCCAACAATTGTGAAGCGAGGATAAGATGTCCTGTTGAAGAGATCGGGAGAAATTCGGTGACTCCCTCCAGCGCGCCAAGAATCAATGCATCAAATAACGTCATTAAATAAGCTCTTTTTTTGATGCAATTGTACCATAGCCTCACCCCTTAAACCTCCCCTAACCTCAACTAGGATAAAATGCGCGGATTTATGACCATTTCCCTCAAGGAATTTTTGAATGTTACTTTTTACCCCCGGTCCTACCCCCGTACCTGAGTCTGTTCGTGTCGCGATGGCAGGCGAGACGCTTCATCACCGTACCCCTGAGTTCGAAGCGATATTTGAGCGAACCCGCACATTGTTGTTTGAACTCCTTGGGATGGATGAGGTGTTGATGTTGGCATCCTCAGGAACCGGAGCTATGGAAGGGGCAGTCATCAATCTCGCCCATTCCAAACTCCTCTCAATCAATTCGGGAAAATTCGGTGAGCGTTTCGGCAAGATTGCGCTAGCTCACGGGATTGCGAATGTCGAAATCAAGCACGAATGGGATACTCCTGCCAGTGTTGAGGAAGTTCAAGCGGCATTGAACGCTAACCCTGATGTCGATGCGATTGCGATTCAAATTTGTGAAAGTGCGGGCGGATTGCGCCACAGTGTTGAAGAAATTGCAGCGGCGGTTAAAGCACACAACCCATCCATCATGGTGATTGCAGATGGTATCACGGCGGTGGGCGTGGAGAAAATCGACGTCGCGATTATGGGGCTTTCCAATGCGGCGATAGAGAAAATCGGAAGCGGTAAAGGGTATTACTTTAACCTCGCTACCGAGATCAAAAATCAGCGTAAAAACACGACGGCATGGACAGCGGCAGATAAGTTGTACGCCGATACGGCGCGTCGGGCATATGCAACCCGCGAAGCGATGGGTGCGATCGGCCTCTCTATCTACCCAACCAATCCTGCCGATTCGATGACAACGGTAGGGGACGCTGCATGTTGGGCAGCTAACGCGGTGGAACTTTCTCTTGCTGCAATGGGCCGACGTACATATGACGGAACCGCGAACCGCGTGTTTAACACCGTCTATTTTGGACTCTGATATTATGGTATTTGAACACGAAATTCCTGAAGGGTCCAAGCTCTACTTTGCCGGAACGGCGAAGACCAAGCGAATCATAGAAGCCAAAGCAAGCACCCTGTTGAGCGATGCCGGATTTGAAGAGATATTAACACCGCTCTTTTCGTACCACCAGCACATGAGTGTCTGCGATCAGCGTGAGCTTATCCGTGTTAACGACAGTGAAAACCATCCGATCAGCCTTCGTGCCGATTCGACGATCGATGTGGTACGTATACTTAACAAACGTCTCGGCGGCAATACGGAACACAAAAAATGGTTCTATATCCAGCCGGTTTACCGTTATCCTGCGGATGAGCAGTATCAAATCGGGGTTGAGATTATCGATGAGCCGAACCTTTCGGTAGCGCTCACCCAAGCGACACGGATTCTCAATGTTTTGGAATTTTCGCCGTTATTGCAAATATCCAATATCAATATTCCTCGAATTCTCAGCGAGATGTTGGATCTGACGTTGGACGATTTCCGTCATGTAAACATCGAAAAATTTCTAGCTCTCAAAATCGACTGGTTGACTCGATTGGTCTACATGCAGCATGCCGATGAGATCGATGCAGTTGCGGCAATCGTACCCGATGCGATCAAACCGGAACTCCTGAAAATCAAAGAGCTGTGTGAGGGGCTGGAATATCCTAATGTAGTTATCGCTCCCCTTTATTACGCTAAAATGCTTTATTATGACGAGCTTTTTTTCCGCGTGATCGAAGGAAATGAAATGTACGCTATGGGCGGACGCTACAAAAGCGACGAGACGGTTTCCGTCGGATTCGCCATTTATACCGATGCGTTGATCGACGCATTACACCAATAACTAAAAGTAGGATTGTTTATGAAAGCAGATTTAATAGTCGGTATCCAGTGGGGTGACGAAGGAAAAGGGAAAATTGTTGATTTGCTCGCGCAAAAATACGATTGTGTTGCCCGTTATCAAGGGGGACATAATGCCGGTCATACCATCGTGGTTGATGGTAAAACGCACGCCCTTCACTTGATCCCGTCAGGGATTTTGAACCCGAAAGCGATCAACATCATCGGTAACGGTGTCGTTGTCTCTCCCGAAGCATTGATCAAAGAGATGAAACAATTTGATAATTTGCTTGGACGCTTGTTTGTCTCTGAATCGGCGCATATGATTTTGACGTTTCACACGTTGATCGACCAAGCAAAAGAGAAACTTCGCGGTGAAAAAGCGATCGGTACGACAGGTCGCGGTATCGGGCCTGCTTACAGCGAAAAAATCGCCCGTGCGGGATTCCGCCTCGGAGAGCTTCGCGATGTTACAACTCTTACAAACCGCGTAATGGAATATTTTGAACAAAATAGTGCAATTTTTCAAGCATTGGAAATTGCATTGCCGAGCAAAGAAGAATTGACGGTAGAGCTTACGACATTTGCAGAGGCATTGGTTCCATTTTTGGCAAACACAACCCAAATGGCGTGGAAACTCATGGATGAGGATAAAAAGATCCTCCTAGAGGGTGCGCAGGGGACGATGCTCGATATCGATCATGGAACTTATCCGTATGTCACCAGTTCATCGACGATTTCAGCCGGAGCGTGTACCGGTCTTGGGGTGAATCCAAAAGACATCGGTGAAGATCACGGAGAAATCGGTGAACGTTTACGCAAAGCGGGGCATGAATTCGGAACAACGACCGGACGTCCTCGCCGTTGTGGATGGTTTGACGCCGTAGCGTGTCGCTATGCGAGCCGTTTGAACGGATGCGATGATCTCTCTATTATGAAACTCGACGTATTGGACGGTTTCGATGAAGTTCAAGTGTGTGTTGCGTATGAAATCAACGGTGAAGTGATCGATTATATGCCGCTTGATTTGGAGAATGTGAAACCTGTCTATAAAACGTTTGCCGGATGGGATAAAACCGAAGGGGTTCGCCGATTTGAAGACCTTCCCTCAACGGCTCAGGAATATCTTCGTGCCATTGAAGAACTGACTCAAACTAAAATCGGTATGATTTCTACGTCACCGGATCGAAACGACACCATTACATTGTAATACTTCAAGGAGCACGTATGGGCAAGTCGCGTTATGCGCCTTTAGTCAAACTCAAAAAGAAGAGTCTTGATAATGCCGAACGTGCTCTTATCGGTGCGAATAACGCACTCTCTTCTGCCTCAGACAAACTTAATCGAGCCTACGAAGAGCTTTCGCTCATGACATTGCCTACAAAAGGCTCCGTAGGAGAGTTCACCCAAGCAACGGCTATGATTCATGCGCAACATCAAAGTATTGAAGAAGCTCAGCAAACATTGCAAACAGCACAGAAGCGTCAAATACAAATGAGAGATCGTTTTAAAGAGGCTATGGTCGATTTTGAAAAATTTAAATATTTGGAAGTTCAAGAGATGAATGGACAACTCAAACTTCTTAAAGATCAAGAGGCTAAAATGCTTGATGAGATTGGGACAATGACCTATAAAAGAGAGATTTTATGAAAATAATATGGGGAATAACGCTTTTCAGTATAACATTGCTTTTGGGTGCACCGGCAACGAAATCGTATGAATGTACGAAGATTTTTGAAGATCGCAAAAACGAGTTATTGGTAGAACTTGAACGTATTGATGAACAGAAGCAATCACTTGATTCCCTTAAACGTGCAACCGAGGAGCTTCTCCGTAAAAAAGAGGCGATGGTACAAGGCAAAGATACCAAAGTCGATCAAAAATTGGCCGAGATCAAAGCCAAAGAAGCATCAATTAAAAAAATGGTAGAGGAAAATAAAAAAGTTTTAGACGAAATGAAACAACTCAAATCGGATAAAGTCTCTCAAGCATTTTTAAAAATGAAGCCGGCAGCTGCAGCGCAAATCCTCTCCGAGATGCCCTCTTCAGAGGCATCAGAAATATTGATTACCCTTAACTCTAAAGTTGTCGGACAGATTTTAGGCAAAATGAACCCGAAAAAAGGGTCGGAAATTACGGACAAAATGCGAAAACTACCTCAACCACCTAAATAATCCTCCATTTCCTCTAAGCGATTTGAGAGGTATTTTAGGGTAAAATGCAAAAAATTTCACTCAGGGCTGGCAATGAAGGTTTCACTGACACACGTACCCCATATCGCGACGCGAATCGCTGTCGATCTTAGCCGCAGCGGTTTGGTTACCATGACCAAAGGGCTTGAGACTACCGCCAAAGAGGCCGAGACCATCTTGAGCACTAACATTAAAAAAGAGATGGCTTTAGAAGAAAAAGTAAAAGAGATCGTCAATGCCAATGAAGAGCAGATCGATTTCTATCTCGCCGATGCGTATGAAGATCGTTATTCGGATATTGCTCACCAGATTCTCGATGTACTCTACGAAGAAGATTTGATTAATTACGATGTGAGTGAAAACCGTATTAAAAATATTATTTTCGATGCAATCACCGGATCAATCGCCGACTCCAGCGAAATTGAATCAGCTGTTTATGAAAAGATCAAAAGTTACAAACGCAATTTGATTCCAGGTACGGATGAATACGAGATCGTGTATGAAAAACTCTATAAAGATGAATTGGTTAGACGGGGGATGGCATAATGCGTGATGTTTGGATTTATCTCGAAAACGGCACCTATCTCAGTGCCAAAAGTTTTGGTGCAGACACTACTGCTGTCGGGGAAATCGTTTTCAATACGTCGATGAGCGGATACCAAGAGATTATCACTGACCCTTCGTATGCAGGTCAGTTTGTTACCTTTACCATGCCGGAAATCGGGAATGTGGGAGTTAACAGTGAAGACATGGAAAGTTCTCGTGCTCACTGTAAAGGGATTATTGTTCGTCAATACCAACGCGATTATTCTTCGTTTCGTGCAGAGGAAGCATTGCATACCTTTTTGGAAAAACACGGGATTATCGGGATAACGGATATCGATACCCGCTATATCACTAAAATGCTCCGTAGCGAAGGGGCGATGATGATGATCGCCTCGACGAAGGTTTCGGATAAAGATGAACTCAAAAAAATGTTAGAGAGTTCACCTCGAATCGAAGAGATCAATTACATCGAAGAAGTGAGTACGAAAACCGCCTATACTCATCGCAACGGCATTTATGATCCGTTTAACTTCCGTTATAATGAGGCTCCTGCTGCTAAAGCACGTATTGCTGCAATCGATTTTGGGGTTAAACGCAATATCCTTAATGAACTCACTGAAGCGGGATTGGAAGTAGAAGTATTGCCGAACACCTTTAGTGCGGATGAGTTGATTGGACGTTATGACGCAAAAGAGATCGACGGTGTATTCCTCTCGAACGGTCCGGGAGATCCATTGGTATTGAAGCGTGAACAAGAAGAGATTAAAAAACTGATTGAGCGCAAAATCCCATTGTTTGGAATCTGTTTGGGGCATCAACTCCTCAGTATTGCACATGGATACGATACCCATAAACTGAAATTCGGTCATCACGGCGGAAATCATCCGGTCAAAAATATTCAAACGGGGATGGTAGAGATTACGGCTCAAAACCATAACTATAATGTACCCGAGTCTGTCCGTGAAATCGCGACAGTTACCCATGTAAATTTATTCGATAATACCATCGAAGGGCTACGCTATAATAGCGGTCATGTTTTCTCGGTACAACACCACCCTGAATCAAGTCCGGGACCTAAAGAGAGCCGTTACATTTTCAGCGAATTTCTTCAACTTCTTCAACGTTAACTGGAGATCAGGGGATAAAATCTCCTGATATGACGGTAATAAAACCTCCAAGTGTTACTTTTCTACCCCTAATTCTGTAAATAAACTTAAATTTATTGTTAAGTTCCAATACTGTGAAAAATATTTAATAATTTAAGATTCTTCAAATACTCTGATTGCTATCATTAGAGCGTCTAATAGCCTACTTTTGTTACAAAAGTGTTAAGGGCATCTCTAAAAGTTGGAACTTCAACTCTTAGAGGTGCCCTAATAGGCTCTTATGCTTTGAATCTTTAAGGAGGTCGTAAATGGAGAATCGTCCATTGGAGTATGATTACACGGTTGCAAAGTGGTTTATGCTTACAACTGTTGTTCTCGGTATTGTCGGGATGCTTGTCGGCGTTATTTTAGCGTGGCAAATGGCGTTTCCGGGTGTGAATTTGATGGCGGGAGAGGGATTGGCTGAGTATACCAACTTTAGTCGTCTTCGTCCGTTGCATACTGACTCAGTTATCTTTGGTTTTACCCTTAGCGGTATCTGGGCTACTTGGTACTATGTAGGACAACGTGTTCTAAAAGTATCTATGGCTGAATCAAAGTTTTTGATGGTACTTGCTAAATTGCATTTCTTCATCTATTTATTGGTTGTTGTTGCAGTAGTCGGTACATTATTACTTGGTATTTCAACCGGTAAAGAGTATGCAGATTTTGAATGGCCGATTGATATCGCGGTTGTCGTGGTATGGGTTATTTGGGGTATGTCAATTTTTGGTTTGATCGGTATCCGTCGTGAAAAATCACTTTATATCTCTATTTGGTATTACATTGCAACATTCCTCGGAATCGCTATGTTGTATCTTTTCAACAACATGGAAATTCCAACGTATTTCGCATCTGGCGGAATCGGCAACTGGTATCACTCTGTTTCAATGTATTCAGGTACAAATGATGCGTTGGTACAATGGTGGTATGGACACAACGCGGTTGCGTTCGGATTTACTGTACCTATCGTTGCAATGATCTATTACTTCCTTCCAAAAGAATCAGGTCAAGCGGTTTATTCTTATAAACTTTCATTGCTTGCTTTCTGGGGATTGATGTTTGTTTACCTTTGGGCAGGCGGACACCACTTGATCTATTCTACCGTACCGGATTGGATGCAAACCATGGGTTCTGTGTTCTCAGTTGTATTGATTCTCCCATCATGGGGTTCTGCGATCAATATGCTCCTTACGATGAAGGGTGAATGGCAGCAAGTAGCATCTAGCCCATTGATCAAATTTATGATCCTTGCGTCTACATTCTATATGTTCTCTACACTTGAAGGTCCTATTCAAGCGATCAAATCAGTTAATGCTTTGGCTCACTTTACAGACTGGATCGTTGGTCACGTACATGATGGTACACTTGGATGGGTTGCGTTCATGATTATGGCTGCACTTTTCCATATGGCTCCACGTGTATTCAAGCGTGAGATTTATTCTAAATCGTTGATGAATACTCAATTCTGGGTTCAAACTCTTGGGGTTGTTTTGTATTTCACATCTATGTGGATTGCAGGTATTACTCAAGGTATGATGTGGCGTGCGCACGATGAATTCGGTAACTTGGCTTACTCATTTATCGATACTGTAACGGTATTGCACCCATACTATACTATCCGTGCTGTTGGTGGTACTTTGTACCTCGTAGGTATGTTCTTGTTCGCGTATAATATGTACAAAACAATGACAAGCTCTCGCCGTGTTGAAGAGAGTGAACTTCAAAACGCATCGCCTATGGGCGCTTAATAAGGAGGGGAAAAATGTTTCACTGGTTAGAAAAACACCCGTTCTTTTTCGCGGTAGCGGTGTTCTTAACAATCGCGTTTGCAGGTCTTATCGAGATTTTGCCAAACTTTGCGCAAGCATCTCAGCCTGTTGTAGGGACTAAACCTTACAGCACGTTGGAACTTGCTGGTCGTCATGTTTATATTAAAAACAACTGTATGGGATGTCACTCTCAATTGATTCGTCCGTTTAAATCTGAAACTGACCGTTACGGTCACTACAGCTTGAGCGGTGAATATGCGTATGATCGTCCATTCCTTTGGGGCTCAAAACGTACTGGTCCGGACTTGATGCGTGTAGGTAACTACCGTACAACAGACTGGCACGAAAATCACATGAAAGATCCTGCGGCAGTTGTTCCGGGTTCTATCATGCCGGCATATCGCTGGATGTTTAAAAACACTGCGGATATTGATACTGCGTATGCAGAACAAGTAACCGTTAACAAAGTGTTCAATACACCTTATAACGCTGAAATCCCAATGGCAGATGGCACAAAAGCTACTGTAGCATTGGCAGCAACTTTGGATGAAGCAAAAACAGCGGCACTCGAAGAAGCTAAAGTGATTGCAGCTGATATGAAAGACCAAGACGTTAAAGATGCGGTAGCAGCGGGTCAAATCCCTGAAATCGTAGCGATGATCGCGTATCTTAACAGTTTAAAATAAGGATGATAGCGTGGATATAGGTACGATTCAAGCGTATGCTTACTTTTTCTTCGTTGCGTTTTTAGTGGTGGTGTTGTACTCGTACATTTATCATCTCTACAGTTCGCAATGGAAAGGGAAGCGCGATTATGAAAAGTACGGCAATATCGCGCTCCATGACGAGATTACTGATCAGCCGATTGAAGAAATCTCAAAAAACGATGATAAAAAAGTAGGAGGCATAAATGAATAAGACAGTACTTGCTGCTATCATAGTTGTAATTGCAATGCTTGGCTTCACCTATGTCGCTGTCGGAATGGCCGGCGGTATGGGTGGAGAAGGTGACTGGGTTAATAAACTCGCCGTATTAGGCGCAGTTGTACTCGTTATCGTAACATCATTTGTAAACTGGGACGGAATCGGAGAATATAAAAACGAACTTCCTTTTGGATGGGCGGTTATTTTCTTGGGTCTCACTATTTGGGCAATCTGGTATTTCCTTGCGGGATATCCGGTTAATGCGTATTCACAAATCGGTGAATACAATGAAGCTGTAGCGGCGCACGATGCAAAATTCGAAGCGGAACATGCTAATATGGATGAAGAGACACTCAAAGAGATGGGTGGATCAATCTTCATCGTACAATGCGCACCGTGTCACGGTCTTCAAGCAGACGGTATCGACGGTAAAGCGGCGAACTTGAATGCACGTTTGGAAGAAAAAACGATTAAAGACGTTATCAACAAAGGTTCAAACAACCAACTTCTCGGTATGGAAATGCCTATGCCGGATCGTAATGGTTTGATGAATGCCAATACTGGCGCTTTGGTTACCGATGCAGAGATCGATGCGGTAGCTAAATATGTTGCTGGCGGAATGAAAGGCACAGAAGGTGCTGACGTATTTGCCGGTACATGTGCTGCTTGTCACGGAGCTGATGGTAAAGGTGTCGATATGGTTGGACCAAGCATTGCTGAGTTCAATCCAACTTTGGTTGCCAATGTTCTTAAACATGGTAAAAAAGGTGCTATCGGTGCAATGCCTGCATTCAACAATTTGACTGAAGCTCAAGTAAAAGCGCTTGGTGCGTATGTCACCAGCCTTAGCAAATAAGGAGAGTCATAATGGAAAATCGTGGTATTTTTACATTGGACGGTATTACCGGTATGTTAATCGCAACTGTATTGCTTCTCTCTATCCTCGTCGGTTTGACCGTATGGGGATTGGGTGTTCAACAAGGCAGTGCAGCGAACTATTACCAAGTTGAAAATGAAAAAGACATCAAGATGTTCAGCACCGAAAACGCTGCACATCGTGTTGATGTAAAATAAGGGGTTTAATATGGCAAGTATCATGGATAAACTCATCACAATCGCATTAGTGGTTTCTGCAGCGGTAACGTTGTGGGCGGTTATAACACCAAATCACCTTTACGTCGGTTAAGGGTAGCTTTTGTTACTCTCACGAGGGCTAGCGGCCCTCACCCTCACAATTCTATTCTCACTATCTCTTCATGCTGAATATTTATATAAAGATGATGTTGTCAAAAATCCTCAGTTTTCTGAGCAAATTAATGCCATCGGTGCGGAACTCAAAGCCAAAACAGGGGTGTCTCTCTATCTGGTTATGGTACGTGATACGGAAGAAAATCAGAGCATTGCTGATTTCGAAAAACAACTCTCCACTGAGCTCAAAGAGCCTGCTGTGATTATGACGTTTATCGAGCTCAAGCAAAAAGTGGATATTTTGGCGCGTCCCGTCTCTTTATACGAATATTTTAACAAAGCTCAAGTTTTAAGTCCGAACGCAACTTTTATGGGTTCGGTTGTAAGTGCAGTTATGTTTGCACGCAGTTTTGGTGAAGCTTCAGAACTTATCAGTAATCGGGGTGGAACAATTTTGCCGATTTTGGCAGAACGAGCCAAAGGTGCGGAAATTGTCTCTAAATATTCGGTGGCAATGTTCAACGGTTACAGCGATGTTGCCGAGCAAATCGCGGCGCATCACAATGTCACCTTAAGTTCATCTGCGGGTAGCGGCAGTAAAAATTTCATCGATATTTTGAGAGTCATATTTTACGGTATCATTCTTTTCGCAATTTTCAAATATTTGCGCGGAAAATATTTGCGTAGAAAAGAGGACTCTTCTAATGTTTAAAAATCCCGGAACAAAATGGCCGATTATCATTGGGCTCTCTATTGTCGGTGTGATCGGTGCATGTGTCGTAACGATCAAGGCCGCACTCAATAATCCGGTAGAATTGTCCAATTACGGGATGCAGGGGTATCATCAGTATGATGCCAATGCGAACGATATTATCAATGCAAAGATAGCGTTTGACCAAAATTACACGATTGCCTTTTTAACACCTCAGATCGTTGAGAAAGGTTCAATTATTGAATACAAAGTAAGCGATAAATCAGGTAAAGCAGTCAATGATGCAAAGGTAGAGGTAATCCTCACCCGCCCTGATTTAAAAGAGTTCGATATGAATCTCAGTAATCCGAGCGTAGCAGAGGGAAAATATACCTTTGCTCCGGTCGATCTCCCAAAAGTGGGTCGATGGGACATTATGGCTAAGGTGTCTGTCGGGAGTGTTCAACGTTACTACAACCTCAAAGCTGACACCCGTAATCCGAATACCTTCGAGTTTTAATTTCCCTTACCCGTTCGCCCTGAGTGGGCCAAAGGGTTCTTCTCACGTCATCCTATAGACTCGTCATTCCGTGTTGCGACACGGAATCCATCTTGTCATTTTGTCATCTTCTATCACAATTTCTCATAATTTTTGTATAATAAGAGTTATTCAGTAGGTTGCCATTGGATGCAATTGAAGCTATAGAAAAAAGAGACAAAAAATAAAATTTTTCATCCTGTCATATTTTCCGCCATTTTTGAGCGACGGGGTACAATGAAGCAAAATTTTAGGAATCACCGATGAACAAAGTCACCGCCTCTATCGACGAAACGATCAAAACCAAAATCTACACCATTCGCGGTATGCAGGTGATGTTGGATAGTGATTTGGCGGAGCTTTATGGGGTAGAAACTAAAAATCTAAATAGAGCCGTAAATAGAAATAGTGACCGATTTCCTCAAAACTTTATGTTTCAGTTGAGTGAAGAAGAGCATCAAAACTTGAAGTCGCAATTTGCGACCTCAAGTTTAAGTGATTCTTTAAGGTTCCAAAATGGCACCTTAGACGATGAAGAATCTTTAAGGTCACAATTTGTGACCTTAGAAAATAGTAGAGGTAAACATAGAAAATATTTGCCTTACGTGTTTACAGAACAGGGAGTAGCGATGCTCTCGGCGGTACTACGAAGTCAGAGCGCAGTGCAGATGAGTATCCATATCATCAATGCTTTTGTAGAAATGCGAAAATTTATCTCAAACAATGCCTTGATATTTCAAAGACTTGATTCATTGGAGCAAAAACAATCCAAAACGGATGAAAAAGTTGAGGCGATATTCAATGCCATCGAAGACAGATCCATTAAACCGAAACAAGGTATTTTTTATGATGGGCAGGTGTACGATGCGTATCTGTTTGTATCGGATCTCATTAAAAGTGCCAAAGAGAGCATCATTCTGATCGACAACTATGTCGATGAGAGTGTTTTAACGTTGCTATCCAAACGAGATATGAAAGTAAATGCGACCATCTACACCAAAAATATCACGAAACAGCTCGAACTTGATTTACAAAAATACAATACACAATATCCAACGATAGAGCTAAAAAAGTTTGATTCATCCCATGATCGCTTTTTATTGATCGATGAAAAGGAAGTGTATCATATCGGAGCGAGTTTAAAAGATTTAGGAAAAAAATGGTTTGCTTTTTCGAAGTTAGATATGGGCGCATTAAATATATTAGAAAAGTTGAACAATGAATAGAGAATGTATCGTTTATACTACCGCACGATGTGTTCGTGAAGCGGTAGCTCAGTGGAGCGAGGGCTTTCTCCCCCATACTATGACGATGGGAGAGTTTCTTTCACGTGCCTATGTCTCTGTGGGCAAGATCGTACCGGATGAGGATCTACGCCTTTTGGCAATGCACGAGGCATCCGATTTTTCAGGTTTTACGGCACTCAACATCGAGCGTAACTTTTTCAGTTTTATCCAAAATTCGGAGTACCTGTTTCGTTTCTTCGAAGAGCTCTCCTCTGAGCAAGTCTCAGTAGAGACTCTCCAGTCTGTCGATGTCTACGGTGAATACGAAGAGCATATTGCGATACTCAAACGTCTGCGTGAACGCTACGGTGAGATATGCACTCGTGAGGGGTGGGCGGACCGGATTTTTAACTCTGAACATGCGACTTTACAGCACGATTTTCTACGCAATTTTGATTCGATTACGATTGTGGTTGAGGGGTATTTGAGCCGATATGAGATCGCTTTGCTGCAAGAGTGCGCCAAGCATTTGGAACTGACTCTGCTCTATAACACGACAGCGTATAACCGCAAAATGACGGCGCGGTTTGAGGAGATGGGGTTTGAGCTTAAAGAGGATATGGAATATCGGCTTTCCCTCAGTGAGATACGGATTATAAGTGAGCAGCTTCTTAGCCTGAACCGTTCAGTCACGTGTGAAGTCTTTCATATCAGACTGGCGCAAATCGGATTTATTAAGGCTTCCGTCGAGGCATTTGTAGAAGGGGGGCTTGCACCGGAGAAAATCGCCGTTGTTCTCCCTGATGAAGATGCGGCGCAGATGTTAAAAGAGTTCGATAGTGAAGGAAATTTTAACTTTGCGATGGGGAAGCCATTTTCTAACAGTACTATGTATCGTGAGTTGGAGAGTATAACCCTCTTTTTGGATGAAGCAAGTGTCTTAAATCGAGAACGTATCCGAAATATCAAAAGCGATGTCATCGATTGGTTCAAAGCTCGCTATGCTCAAAAATTCCAGTTTTCACAACTCGAAGAGTTGATTGTATTATGGGAAGATTCTGATGCGGAGTCGATTGAAATAATCCAAGACGAACTACATCGCTTTAGCCATCTCACCCATGCGTTGGAGCAAATGGACTTTAGGGCGGTGTTTCGAATCTTTATGAACCGTTTGCGTCAGCGGAGCATTGATGATGTCCGGGGCGGCAAGGTAACCGTGATGGGATTGTTGGAAACGCGGGGTATTGCGTTTGATGGGGTCGTGATCGTTGATTTTAATGAAGGATACGTTCCTCATAAGAGTGAAAAAGATCTTTTTTTAAATTCTAAAACACGAGAATATGCAGGTTTACCCAGCGCACATGATCGTGAATCGCTCCAAAAACATTACTACTCTATCCTCTTTAACCGAGCTAAAAAGGTGGCTATCGGATGTGTCCAAAATACTGAATCGGTACCGTCACGGTTTTTGCTTCAGCTTGGGATCAAGAGCATTCCATCCGTATACCGATACGAAGAAGTTTTGTTTCCTGCAGCATGTTTTAACGAACGACAGGTTCGAATGTATGAGAGTGAATACGACTTTACGGCTCAGCCGCTCTCCGCAAGCGGTATTAAAACTTTTTTGAGCTGCAAAAGACAATTTTACTATCGCTATATTGAACACTTGCGTGATCATGAACTGCCGCGTGATCTTTCAGAGGAGAGAGACATCGGTAATGAACTCCACAGTGCTTTGGAGAGAGTGTACAAACTCCAAGAGCAATATCCCAGTGCAGCTCAGATCAAAGAGGCACTTTATAGCTTATGGGAAGAAAAAAAATCGAATGATTCGCTGGAACGGTATATGAAACGGCTATGGATTGATAAGTTAGATCCGTTTTATGCCTGCGAAGCATCACGATTTGCTTCAGGTATGAGGGTTCTTTACACCGAAAAAGAGGTGAGTGTCGAAGTAGAGGGGATACGACTCAATGGCAGGATCGACCGTATCGATGAAAATGGCGGTGAACTCGAAGTGATCGATTACAAAAGCGGCAAATATCCTGACACTGATAAAGAACCCAAAGAGAGCGATGTTGATTATCAACTTAGTGTTTATGCTCTTCTCGCTGGGGAGCTGGGGAAAGTGGCGCGATGCGGTTATTATGATCTTGGGAAAGGGGAACTAAAATTCGAACAGTTTTTGGAGGCAAAAATCACCAAGCTGAGAGAGATTTTGGCAACTATGGCATCCGAGAGAGTCTGGAACTGGGAGATGTGTGAGGATTTGAGCCGATGTCGCTACTGTCCGTATGTTTATCTCTGTCATCGGGAGGTGATGCGTGGAGTTTGAACCGTTTTTAGCTTATGAAGCGAGTGCGGGGAGCGGTAAAACTTTTAATCTCGTCGTCCGATATTTGAGCCTCCTTTTTATGGGGGAGAACCCATCCTCCATCGTAGCATTGACCTTTACGAACAAAGCGGCGAATGAGATGCTGGAGCGTATCATTCTCACCCTCGAAGAGCTTCCCACACGGAGTGAACTGCCTCAAATTGCTCGTCTCACCGGGATCGATGAGCGGGTCATTTTAGAGGAACGTCCCAAAGTACTTTCACGATTTCTCCGTTCCGACATTCAAATCTCCACCCTCGATAAATTTTTTGGTCGGATATTACGCAAATTTGCTCTCAATGCGGGGATGATGCCGACCTTTAAAACGGTTCAGAATCATCATGAGAGCGCACTGCTCGAGAGGTTTTTGAATGAAGTGGAGGTCTCTCGTGCCTCTGAAGCGCTGGTGCATCTATCTCTTTTGAGCGATAAACGGCTCAGTGATTTGTTTGGACTTCTTTCCGCCCTTTATTCCAAATACAAAGAGCTGGATATGCAAAGCTATGAGGGGATCAACGCACCTGAAGAGGCGATAGGATACGCAATGTCTCTTGCCGGGGAACTCTCAGCAATGATTTTGTCTAAACCGCTCAGCGATCGTGCCCGAAAAACGATGCAGTTTGAGAGTTACGAAGAGCTGCTGGGAAAAACATGGCTCATGAAGCCGAGTATAGAGTATTGGGATTTTAAAAAGATTTATGAGCCTCGGATGGATGAGTTGCTTCACGAGATACAAGGTGCAGTAGCTTCTCAGATGCGTCGTCGTGAAGTGCTCTATTTCAAAGAACTTTTTGCTATCCTCAAACTCTACATCAAAAGTCGTCGCTCCATGGCGGTACAAAGTAATGAACTGAGTTTCGATGATATTACCCTAAACGTCCACACGTTGTTGCGGGAAAAATTGGAGAGCGAGTTTCTCTATTTTCGGCTTGATTCGCGCCTCAAACATCTTCTTCTCGATGAATTTCAAGACACCAGTGTCATTCAGTTCGATATCCTCCGTCCGCTGATCGAAGAGATCCGATCCGGTACCGGGGTGAATGAGGGTGGGAGCTTCTTTTTTGTCGGGGATGTTAAACAATCGATCTACCGTTTTCGCGGAGGGGTGAGCGCGCTCTTTCATCAAGTGGCAGAGTTGTTTGATGTCCGTTTGGAACCGCTAAAGGTGAACTACCGCTCCAAAAGCGCAATCGTCGATTTTGTCAACCGAGCATTTAAGGGAAAAATCAACGGGTATATTCCGCAACAGAGTCCGCAGAGCTCGATAGGGGGGTATGTCGAGGTTCTAAACAGCGATGATCTTTTAGAGACGTTGAGCGAGAGGGTTGCATTGCTGATTGCTAAAGGGGTTGTCCCCGAAGAGATCGCTATTTTGACTGCCACCAACAAAGACGGGAGTGCAGTGGAAGAGATTCTGAGCGAGAGAGGGTATGACGTTGTAACGGAGACGACTGCGCGCCTTATCGCACAGCGGAGTGTTCGTGCTATCATCGAGTATCTGCGCTATTGCTATTTCGGAGAGTCAATTTATCGCTCCAATTGTGCGGCACTGCTTGGTATTCAGAGTGAGATGATTGAGCGGGTATCTGCTGATGAAATATCGACGGCTGTGATTGCTTTTATCAAGAGATTTAGCATCGCCGATAAAAGTGCCCTGATGTTTGTCGAAGCACTTCGAGGGTATCGTGACATCGAAGAGGTGGTGTTTGAAATTGACCGTTTGGAGAGCACGTCACCGCAAAGCGATCTCAAAGGGATTCGGATTATGACGGTACACAAATCCAAAGGGCTGGAGTTCGAACACGTCATTGTCCTTGATAGGCTCGGAACCGCCAGAAGCCACAATGACGCAATTGTTTATGAGTATGAGGGGGCGCAATTACGGGCTCTGCACTACCGGATTAAAGGTCGTGAAGCGCTGGACCCGGTGTACGCTAAAGTTTTAGAAGCGGAAAAGAGAGCCGGCGATGAGGATCAGCTCAATGCCCTCTATGTTGCTCTAACCCGTGCGGTGGAATCGTTAAGCGTCATTTCTAAAACCAAAAACTCATGGTTTGACCCTTTAGAACTGGTTGCTTCTGAATGGGGTGTTTTAGACATAAAACCCCGCAAGGTAGAAATGCCTCTCACGCAAAAGGTGTTGAATTTTAAAGCACTCCAATTCGGTCGTCAAGAGGAGAGTCTCCGATCAGTGAAAGAGGCAACGCATGACTATACAGCGGTTCAGTTTGGGTTGTCACTCCATTATACACTGGAAATGATGGGTGATTTTACCTCCATATCTCTGCAAAATGGACTCGAATCGACCCGTAACCGTTATGGCGCAATGCTCTATGAGGGGGCAATAGAGGAGATTGAAAAGAGAATCAATCGTTTGATAACCGATGAACTGTTTCGTACCCTTACACAAGGCAACTGTTACAAAGAACAAATGATACGCCATAAAGGAAATCTCGGAGTAATCGATCTGCTGGTGAGGGGAGAAGAGGGGTGGATAATCATCGATTATAAAAGCGGCCGTGAAGAGGAAGCAAAACATCGTGAACAGGTGAATCGCTATTGCGAGGCGATACGCACATCGACGAATGAGATAGTTGAGGGATATTTATGCTATTTATTGGATGATCGGATCGAATGGGTAAAGTGCTTATAAAAAACTTAATTTCAGCAGATTATAAGTTTAAAAGGGTACAATTTCGCCACTATTTATAGAGACTTTAAAAGGAGACTCAAGATGAAATTTACTAAAATTGCTTCACCTGAGCAAATCGAACGTAAATGGGTTTTGATCGATGCGGAAGGGAAAACATTCGGTCGTATTATGACAGATGTTGCTACTCGTCTTCGCGGTAAAGATAAACCTTATTTTACCCCAAATATCGACTGTGGTGACTTCGTTGTTATCATTAATGCTGAAAAAGCGATTATTAACGGTAACGGCAAAACCGCTACTAAAACATACCACCGTCACACAGGTTACTTCGGTAACGTAAAAAGTGAAAAATTTACAGAACTTTTGGCTACTAACCCAGAAAAAGTTTTCAAACTTGCAGCTCGCGGTATGCTCCCTAAAACAAAATTGGGTCGCGCGATGATCAAAAAACTAAAAGTCTATGCAGGTGCTGAACACCCTCACTCTGCACAGATCGCTAAGTAAGGATAAATAATGGCAAAAACGTATGCAACCGGAAGAAGAAAATCTTCGATCGCTAAAGTATGGCTTGCTCCGGGAACAGGTAAAATTACTGTAAACGGTCTTTCACTCGATGCATGGCTCGGTGGTCTTGAAGCAAAAAAATTGCGTGTTACTCAACCGCTTTCTTTGACAAAACAAGACGCTTCAGTAGACATCACTGCTTCAACTATGGGTGGTGGTTTCTCAGGACAATCGGATGCACTTCGTCACGGTATCTCTCGTGCTCTTTGCGCATTTGATCCGTCTTTCCGTGCTATCTTAAAACCATTTGGTATGCTTACTCGCGATGCTCGTATCGTTGAGCGTAAGAAGCCGGGTAAACGTAAAGCACGTCGTTCTCCTCAATTCTCAAAACGTTAATCGTTTTTATTCTTCCCTTCTTTGGGAAGAACTTTTCCTTCACACTTTCTTCACCCATTACAGATTACTTCTTTCACCGCCCATTCAACAATACTGAATGTTATTTAGCGACTCTAAACAGCTTTTTGTTGTACATATCATCCATAACCGTTACAAATGCCAATGCGTCACGTTCAAGCTCTTTGTCATGAGGAGCACTTAGAAGGCGCTCTTTATCATAGATAAACGTTGCTGCCTCTTTGTTTGGCTGAATAACGGCGACTTTGTTACGGTAGCGCAGGGCAAACGTATCATTGAACAGCATTAGTGCGATCTCTTGCTTTTTATCACTGTAAATGGAGTGTCCCAAAACGGGGTAGGTGAGATTAACCCCGATAAGATCCAAAGCGGTAGCCAACACATCGGGCTGGGTGGAGAGGAGATCAAATTTTTCAGCTTTCACCCCCTCAGCTACAATGAGTGCAGGGATATGGAACATATTGACCGGAACAAGATCATCCCCATAAACGCGGATATTATGATCGGCAACGATGACAAAGACGGTATCTTTGTAGTAGGACTCTTTTTTTGCTAACTCAAAAAGGCGTCCGATGGCAAAATCGGCGTATTTGACTGCATTTTCAACCCCATTTTTTGGTTTTCCGGCAATAAACTCTATCTTTCCTTCGGGCAGTTCAAACGGAGAGTGGTTGGAAGATGAGAACATTACGCTGACAAACTTTTCACCCTTTGCCGCGTGGGCTTTGAATTTTTCATTTGCTTTGAGGACTAAATCTTCATCACTGACTCCCCAAGTACTGACAAAACCGGGATTCTCATAATCTTTTTGTTCGATTACTTCATCAAAACCATTTCCCATGTACCAGCTGCGCATGTTGTCAAATCGTCCTTCACCGCCGTAAATAAAGCTCGATTTGTAGCCTAAAGGCTTGAGCAGTGAAGCAACGGTGAAAAAATCACTTTGGGATTTGTTCCGTTTGACGACTCCCTCTCCGGGAAGAGGCAAATATCCCGAACTCATCCCCGCTAATCCCTGGATACTCCGTGTCCCGTTGCTAAAGAGGTTGGTGAAGGCAATTCCTTCGTGTGAAAGCTTTTCAAGATTAGGGGTAATACTCACATCCCCTCCGCTAAATCCGACGAATTGGCTCCCCATGGATTCTTGGATAAATATCACGAGATTTTTAGGTTTTTGAGCCGGAAAATGGGTCGGCTCATCGCGGTTAAACGGATGTTCTCCGCTCGGAATAAGATTGAGTTTGGCTCCGACGCGTGCATACGCTTCGCCAAGCTCTATTTTTCCGTAGGGTTTCACCAAATTTTCCTCTCTGGTATAGCTCTTGTAGGCGTATCCGATCGAATAGAGGGAGTTTTTGGCAATTTCATTTGCCATGCGGTTGGTGCTGTAAAGGGCATCTGAGATGTTGGCGGGACGGTGGCCGAACGAGGAGCGGATGCCGATAAAGAGCAATGCAGCAACAAGCGGGAACAGTAGGAGCCGTTTCCACAGCGGTGTTTGGATCGCTTCCACCAAACGCAGCGGTGAGAAACGGAGATATGCCCACGCCGTAGCTACGAGCATCCCGAGTGCAACAGCCAATTGTAGCGGATACTCTTTGAGGATCATAGAAGTGACCTCTTGAGGGTATTTCAGATATTCGATAAAGAGGTAATTGGGACGTACATCATACTGAGCGACAAAAGGGAACGTAGCATTTTCCACATAAAGGGCTACCAGTAGAAAAAAGAGAACATAACCGCTGAGAAATCGTCCTACATATTTAGCCCCGCTTTGGGGAGTGATGGCAAGCAGCAAGGCGGGAATGACTAAGATAATTGACGCAGTCATCGTATCGAGTTTTAAACCATAAAGAAACGATAAGAGCGATTCAGTGAGGCTGATATCCCCTAGACGGTCAAAATAGAGACCGTAAAGTCCAAGCCGACCGAGGAAAAAGAGTGCGATAAAGAGGAGGTAAATTTTGATAAGTTCTCGGATCATATATTAGTATTCCTGATAAAAATGTCTGTATTTATAGCATACGCTTGGATAACATTGGAGTAATGTTATAATTTCATAAAAAACGGGTTGAGATTGAAATTATTATTGCTACTTTTACAAAGTGTCTGGTTGATTGCTTCGACACTTCATCTCAGTGCTTCTTCAAACCCTGCACGTCTAAACCCTCTTATCGCAACCGATTCGGCAAGCTCTTCAATCGCTGGATTTTTGTTTAGCTCTTTGGTGAAATATGATGAGAGCGGTCAGAAAATTATCGGTGATCTTGCGGAGTCGTACCGTTTTATTACTCCGACCCTTATTGAGTTTAAACTTCGTCAGGGGGTTAAATGGCATGACGGTAAGCCGTTGAGTGCTGCGGATGTTTTGTTTACCTACAATTTGATCAAATCCCCGACAACTATTACCCCCTATGCCTCTGATTTCAGAGTGATTAAAAATGTGAGCGTGATCGATGATTATACCCTCCGTGTAGCGTATGAGAAACCCTATTTTAAAGCGTTGGAAATATGGATGATGGGGATAGTCCCCAAACATATTTTGAGTCGTGAAAACGATATTATGGGCTCAAAATTCAACACCGCTCCGATCGGAACGGGCCCTTATGTTCTCAAAAAACTGGAATTTTCCAAACAGATCGTATTGGAAGCGAATCCTCATTATTTTGAACACCGTCCGAAGATTGATAAAATCGTTTTTCACGTTATCAACGATCCCATGACACGGTTTTTGATGCTTAAATCGGGTCAAATCGATGTGGACGGACTTGATCCGATGCAGTATGAACGACAGTTGGATAAATCGTTTCACAAACAATTCGCGACGTTGGAACTTCCTTCACACAGTTACACGTATCTGGGATTTAATCTGCGTCTGAAAAAATTTCAAGACCCTCGCGTACGAGAAGCGCTCTCTTTAGCGATTGATCGAGAGGCATTGATCGATGTTCTTTTTTTGAAACACGGTAATGTGTGTACGGGCCCTTTTCTTCCGGGAAGCAAAGGGTTTAATGATGAGGTTAAAGCTCCGAAGCGTAATTTGGCACGGGCGAAAGAACTCCTTAGCGCTGCAGGCTACAGTAGGAGAAAACCGTTGGAATTTGAAATTGCAACTTCAAATTCCAATGCGATCCGCCCGTATGCGGCTGAGATTTTACAACGGCAATTATTGGATGTCGGAGTCAAAGTGACCCTTCGCGTCATGGAGTGGCAGGCATTTTTAAATACGGTGGTAACGCCGCGAAAATTTGATTCGGTTTTGCTCGGATGGTCGCTCTCTCTTACCCCTGATCCTTATGCGCTATGGCATTCCCAGAGCGATGTTCCGGGGGGATTTAATCTGGTCGGATATCATTCGGTGCGTACCGACAAACTGATAGAGCAGATGGAAAACTCAACGGAGCCTGAACAAATTGCCTCCTTGCAGCGTCAAATCTTTGGTCAAATAGTGGGAGACAACCCGTATCTTTTTTTAGTGATCCCCAATGAGATCAATGTGTACAGCCGATCGATACGAGGGATAAAGCCAACCATTAACGGGATATGGGAAGATTATATTGATTGGGAAAAAAAATGAAAAAAATAATATTGTTTGATTTGGACGGGACATTGATCGACTCGACGGAGGCTATTTTAGAGAGTTTTTACCATTCGCTTCGAACACATAATTTGGGTTTAGAAGTTACGGAGTCGATGATTACTTCACAAATAGGACATCCCCTTGAGGTAATGTTTGCCGGTGTCGGCGTTCAAGCAGATCTGGTCGATACGCATGTAAGCACGTATAAGCTCTATTATCGGGAGATTTCATGCCAAAAAACGTTTTTGCTCCCCAACGCGATAGAAGCGATAAAAGAGGCGTCTTTATTTGCGAGACTGGGGATTGTAACGACCAAAACGGGGCGCTACTCACGTGAACTAATGGAACATTTTGAAATTATGCACTACTTCGATGTTCTGATCGGATTTGAGGATGTTGAAAACCGAAAACCCCATCCTGAACCTATTTTGAAAGCATTGCTCCAGATGGGTCATGAAAATCAAGAGGCATGGATGATCGGAGATACCTGTTTGGATATTGAATCATCTAAAAGAGCCGGTATTGAATGTGTGGCGGTAACCAGTGGATATGATAATATAGAACAATTACTCACATTAACAGATGTTATACAAAGAGATGCTCTTGAAGCGGTGCGATACATCGCTCTGCGGGGATGAAAGTAACACTTTGTCTTTGGTTTGAAAGCTCGTAAATGGTGAAAAGCTACATTTAAGAGCAACTTTCATAGAATACGTGTACTGATTAAAATTAAACTTAAGAACTTAAGTCAGAGGGAGAATTCATGCTAGAAATTCGATGGCATAGTCGTGCCGGACAAGGCGCTGTAACCGGTGCCAAAGGTTTGGCCGATGTTGTATCTACCACCGGTAAGCATGTTCAAGCATTTGCATTTTACGGTTCCGCTAAACGTGGGGCCGCTATGACCGCCTATAACCGTGTTGATGATAAAGTCATTATGAACCATGAAAAATTCATGGCTCCAGATTATGTTTTGGTAATTGACCCCGCACTGGTTTACGTGGCAGATATTACAGCAAATGAAAAAGAGAATACCGTCTATATCATTACAACGCATATGGGTACGGAAGAGCTAATCGCCTCCCAACCTAAACTTGCGGGTAAAAAAGTTTACACGGTAGACTGTATTAAAATCTCACAAGAGACAATCGGGAAAGCGATCCCTAACACACCGATGTTAGGCGCTTTGATGAAGGTATCAGGAATGTATGAGATGGACTTTTTCAAAGAGAACATGATACGGGTATTGAAAAAATTACCGCAAAAAATTATCGATGCTAACATGATCGCGATTCAACGCGCGTATGATGAAGTGAAGTAAGGAGCACATGATGGAAAAACAAGGATGGGATGGGTTCGAAATCGGTGCCATGCTCCGAACATTTGATGGAGCAGTTCGTGATATTGCAACAACGCTTCCTGAAAATCGCCCTTATTCACAATCAAGCTCATTTACTGCGAGCGTAGCTGACTGGCGTATCGAAAAGCCTTTGTTTAACAAAGACTACTGTATTGATTGTCAATTTTGCTGGGTGTATTGTCCGGATATGTCGATTATTTCACGTGATAAAAAAATGATCGGAATCGATTTTGATCACTGTAAAGGGTGCGGGATCTGTGTCGAAGTGTGTCCGACAAACCCAAAATCACTTTTGATGTTCCCAGAACAAAAAGATGAAGAGAGTGCCCTTGCCGAATGGCCTAAAAAAGAGAAAAAAGCTGATACTGAAGTGAAGGAAGACTAATGGCAGATACAATCGAACTACGCGATATTGAAGTCTGGGATGGAAATATGGCTGCAAGCCAAGCGCTCCGTCAAGTACAAGTTGACGTTGTAGCGGCTTACCCGATCACCCCTTCGACTCCTATCGTTGAAAATTATGCCGGTTTTACGGCAAATGGCTATGTTGACGGCGAATTTGTCATGACCGAATCCGAACACGGTGCAATGTCATGTTGTATCGGTGCTGCAGCTGCAGGCGGACGGGTTGCAACGGCTACATCATCGCAAGGTTTTGCCTTGATGTTGGAAACGCTTTATTCCGCATCCGGAATGCGTTTGCCGATCGTTCTCAATCTTGTAAATCGCGCTATCGGCGCACCGTTGAACGTTAACGGTGACCACTCCGATATGTACATGGGGCGTGATAGCGGTTGGATTCAATTTGGTGCTTATTCTCCGCAAGAGGCATACGATTTGAACTTTATCGCTTTCAAAGTTTCCGAAGATCATGACGTTCGTTTACCGGCAATCGTTAACCAAGACGGATTTATGACATCGCACACGGCTCAAGGGGTTCACACTCTGAGCGATGAAGCGGCTTATAACTTTGTCGGCGATTACAAACCGATGAATGACATGCTGGATCTTGATCATCCGGTAACTCACGGGGTACAAACGGAAGAAGATTGGCATTTTGAGCATAAAGCACGTCAGCAACATGCTCTTATGACAGCAGTTATCCCTAAAATCGAAGCAGCATTCGACGAGTTCGAAAAATTGACCGGACGTAAATACAACATCGTTGAATCGTACAATATGGACGATGCAGAAGTAGCCGTTGTATGTATGGGAACATCGGTCGAAACAGCGCGTGAAGTTGCTCTTGAGATGCGTGCGCAACAGGGTATTAAAGCGGGTGTTATCGGTATCCGTGTATTCCGTCCTTGGCCATTAGAGCAAATTGCAGACGCATTGAAAAATGTAAAAGCAATCGGTTCATTGGATCGTTCAAGCCCGCACGGCGCAATGGGAGCTCTTTTCAATGAGCTTTCAGGTTCATTGTTCAACACTGACACCAAAGCGGTTCTTACGAACTACATCTACGGATTGGGCGGACGTGATTTGACCAAAGCACACTTAGTGAGTATCTTCCAAGATCTTAAAGCAAATGCGGATGCGGGCAAACCGACAACGCCATTGCAACAATATATCGGTCTTCGCGGACCGAAACTCTCTTTTTTCTAAGGAGCCAATGTGTCAGAAATGAAAAAAATTAAAAACCTCAAAGAGTTTTCCACTTCGGCGGATCGTTTTGAGGGTGCTAACCTTCTTTGCCCGGGCTGTGCCCACTCGATTATCGTTCGTGAAGTTTTGAACGCTACGAATGATGATTTGATTCTTGCGGCATCAACCGGATGTTTGGAAGTATGTACGGCCGTTTATCCGTATACGTCATGGGATGCTTCATGGATTCACATCGGATTTGAAAATGGCTCATCTGCGGTAGCGGGAGCTGAGGCAATGTACAAAGCGCTCAAAACAAAAGGGCGTTTGAAACAGCCGGATCGTACCCCTAAATTCGTTGCATTCGGCGGAGACGGTGCGACTTATGATATCGGTTTCCAATGGATTTCCGGGTGTTTCGAGCGTGGTCATAACATGATGTACGTTTGTTTGGATAACGAAGTGTATGCGAACACGGGTGGACAACGTTCATCTTCGACTCCGATCGGTGCATCCGCGACGACTACTCCTGCAGGACGTATCAGTTACGGTGAAAAACGTAATAAAAAAGATATGATGGCGATTATGGCGGCACACGGTGCGCCATACGTAGCTCAGGTTGCTCCGAACAAATGGAAAGATATGGTAGCTAAAATCCAAAAAGGATTTGCGGCAGAGGGCCCTGTTTATATCAATGCGATGTCAGCTTGTACAACCGAGTGGAAATTTGCACCGGAAGATACGATTTCTATCTCTGATTTGGCAACCGATTCTTTGGTTTTCCCATTGTATGAGATTATCGATGGAACTCAACTTAACATTACTTATCGTCCGAAAAATATTATTCCGGTACGTGACTATCTTGGTGCACAAGGGCGTTTTAAACACCTTTTCACTAAACAAAATGAATACCTTATCGATGAGTGGCAAACACGTATCGATGCGAAATGGGATTATCTCCAACGCCGCGAAGAGGCAAGTGTCTAATTACAATAACGCCAACGGAGCAAAGCCCCGATTGGCTACGCTAATGCTAAGTTCTCTTCAGTAGAGGACTCACGCGTAGTGAACCACGCTTTATAAACTTTCTTTCTCTTTTTTTCAACTTCATTTTCACTTTTCAATTACATTTTACCGTTATACTGGGCCATTATATTGTCAACGGAGGATAGTTGATGGCACATTACAAAATTGATGCAGTTGAAGGTATTGGTACAGTATACGGTGAAAAGTTGCGTTCATCCGGTATTAATGATACCGGTGAGTTGCTCACTGCTCTTTCAACGCCGGCTAAACGTACAGCAGTAGCCAAAGAGACGGGAATAACGGAGAAGAATATTACACGATTTGCCAATATGGTTGATTTGTTTCGGATTAAAGGGGTCGGTCCTCAGTATTCAGAATTGCTTGAAGCATCAGGTGTGGATACAACAAAAGAGTTGGCTCAACGAGTTCCATCCAATTTATTGAAAAAAATGGATGAAGTAAACAGCAGTAAAAATCTCAGTAAACGCATTCCAACGGAGAAAGAGCTTGTTCGGTGGATTGAAGAGGCAAAAAGTTTACCGCGCGTAATCGAATATTAAATTCATAGAGGTGTTCTTTTGTGGAACCCTCTTTGCTTTATCCTAATCAATAAAATATTTATTGGATTAGCTATGTATCGTATGACTTATAACCACTCCGGTGTCACCGGATGTTCCGCACGAGGTATTGCCAAACGCGAAAGTGAAAAAGAACTTCAAGAACTGGCAGAACAACTCAAAGACTCCATTTGTAATATTCGTATTGAAAAAGTGAAGGATGATATGGATCAGCATCTTCCTATGGATGTGTTCATCAATATGAAAGAACTTCGATGAACTGTTATTTCCTCGTTATTGATGCGGGGACGGGAAGTATCCGCGCTATCATTTTTGATGAGTTGGGCAATCAAATCTCTATAGCACAGTACGAGTGGGAACATATTGCAGAAGCAAATGTTACCGGATCGATGGGTTTTGATTTTATAAAGGGATGGGAACTTGCCAAGCGGTGTATCCGAGAGTCAATTGCCCAAGCAAATATCAAAGCGTCTGAAATTGTGGCAGTGTCAGCATCAAGTATGCGTGAGGGAATTGTGGTTTATGATGGCGAAAAGCGCGAACTTTGGGGTGTTGCGAATGTGGATGGACGCTCTGGTGCGGAAGTAGCCTATCTCAAAAATAGCTATCCAACATTGGAAGCGGAGCGTTATGCTATCAGCGGGCAAACCTTTGCACTCTCTGCCGCCCCGCGTCTTTTATGGTTGAAAAACAATCGCCCCTCTCTCTACGAAAAAGCCCGCTATTTTACGATGATCAGTGATTGGATCCTTTTTAAACTTAGTGGTGAATTAGCCAGTGAACCATCAAATGCCGGAACGGCAGGAGCCTTTAGCCTCCGATCACGAGATTGGGATAAGAGCGAGTTTGAACAATGTGGACTCAAAGATTTGTTTGTTCCGATACAAGAGAGCGGAGAGGTTTTAGGTCATATCAGTGCTGAGGCTTCAAGCGAAACGGGTCTAAGCCGTGACACCCTCGTGGTGATGGGGGGCGGTGATGTGCAGATCGGCACGGCGGGGCTCGGAGCTTCGTCGCTGGGCGATGCAGTCATACTTGGCGGGAGCTTTTGGCAGCAGGTGGTCAATATCCCAAGCACTGCCGTCCTCTCAGATGAGATGCTGTTACGTGTCAATCCGCATGTTGTTCGAGGGATGTCTCAGGCAGAGGGGATCACCTTTTTTACGGGGCTGGTGATGCGCTGGTTTCGCAACAGCTTCGGGTGTGGGAAAAGCTACAGCGAGCTTGAAGCAATGGCTTTGTCGGTTCCGCTTGGCTCGTACGGGATCACCCCCATCTTTAGCGATCGGATGAATTACGGAGAGTGGATACACGCTTCCCCCTCATTTATCGGATTGGGATTGGATGAGTCCAAATACAATGTTGCATCAATGTTTCGTGCATTGGAAGAGAATGCGTGTATCGTCAGTGCGATCAATTTGGAGAACATCAAAGCTTTTTGCGGCGTTTCGCCGACCTCGATTACGTTTGCCAGCGGTGCTTCCAATGGAGCATTATGGTCGCAGATACTCGCCGATGTTACCGGTTTGGCAGTAAACGTTCCGGTGGTCAAAGAAGCGACGGCATTGGGTGTGGCGATGGCGTGCGGGATCGGTGCAGGGGTCTATAAAAGCTTTGAAGAAGCGGGAAACAATATCGTCAAGATGGAACGCACCTATGAGCCGAATATGTCGAATTACGTACAGTATGGCGATATCAAAGAGAGATGGCTCAAAGTCTACTCCAAACAGATGGAGTTGGTCAAAGAGGGTGTTTTAGAGCCGATGTGGAAGGCTCCCGGAATTTAGAACGGATACGATTTTTCGTCGAGAAGGTCTAACTCTTCCGTGTATTTATCGTCCACAAACGGCTCATAGTGCGATTTATAGTACGCATAATGCTCTGTGTGCTTATGCCCCTCTAACGACTCTTCATCTGCCCACGACTCGACGGCGAAAAACTTGCGCGGATTATTCTGTGACTGGAAGATGTAATAAAAGAGGCATCCCGGCTCTTTCAGTGAGGGAGCCACCATATCCTCCAACAATTTTTTAACTGTTGTGATATGTTCCTCTTTGGCAATAAAGGTCACTTTTTTGGTAATTTTCATGGTTTTCCTTGTAGTTTGATTTTAGTCCCGTTCGCCCTGAGCTTGTCGAAGGGTAAGTTCATGGTTCGACAAGCTCACCACGAACGGTAATTATTTTTTCAATTTTGCCTGCTCTAATTCCCAGTATTCCATCTCGAACATCTGAGCCAGAGTAAGTGAACCCCATCCACCGAGCTGTTCGGCGGAGAGGATAGCGGTGATGGTGTGTTTAACGATTTCACCGATGATACGGGACTCTTTTTCATCTTTGCCGAGTACCACGATACCGACTCCTTTAACCACGGCATAGCGGGGGGCGAGATCGAGGCAGATATGTTTCGGTGAAGCGTAGGTGTCGAAGTAGCTTTGGTACTCATGGGTAAATTTGGCAATTCCTGCGGCTATATCATGGTCGATAATAGCGGGGAAGGGTTTGATGCGGATAACGTGTTCAGGGGTTAGTCCACCCCTTTTTACCAGAGCTTCGAGATTGGGGAGAATGCTAAAGAGTTGCGCACGGGGCGAATCGATAATCAGAGGGAATACCGCAGCCCCCCGAAGTTTTTCGACTTCCAATGCGACAGCTTTTGGAAGAGACGGGTCGCTTTTCCCCTCGCAATCTCCGCATGCCAATGTGACGTGTTCGGTTAGATACGTTTCGGCAACGGTGACGATGTCGATCATCTTCTCATAAGCGCGTTTGGCATCATTGTCAAAGGTAAAGACGCCGTGATGCATTAAAATCATCCCTGTTATGCTGTTCCAATCAATGTTTTTGGTTATCTCATAGATATGTTTTGCCAGTTCAAAGCCGGGCATCACGTAATCGATGATGAGCATATTCTCCCCGTAGAGCTTTTCAACCAATGCTTTTCCATTGGGGGTATTGGTGAGGGTGACGACGGCATCGGCATGAGTGTGATCGACGAACTCATAGGGGATGATAGCGTGAAGGATCGCTTCGATGGAGGGGTTCGGGAAGCTTTGATCCTGCATCGCGGCACGTTGCTCCGCAACCATTTGGGTGTCGCTCAAGCTTTCACGAGTAGCCATTTCGAGCAGTACACTCAAATCAACGGGGGAGAATCCCCCTTTTTCGATCGTATCGAGGTTCCAGCCGCTCCCTTTGACGTAGAGGGTATTATCAATCTTCACTGAGGTGTTGCCACCGCCGTGGAGGACCAGCTCTTTGTTTTGACCCAAGAGTTGCGAGGTGTAGACACGCATTGCCAAAGGATCATTTTGGTATTGCTCGGCAATGGTATCGTCAAAGAGGCTTGTCATAATTTGAGTTCCTTTTATTAGTGGGCAAATTATAGCGATGCAAGGATGAAATATGTTACTATTGCCACCATTAAAGATAAATTTTCAAGGATTATCATGCCGTTACTTGATAGCTTTACCGTTGACCACACCATTATGCCCGCTCCTGCGGTTCGCCGTGCCAAAGGGATGAAAACACCCAAAGGGGATGATATCACCGTCTTCGATCTCCGTTTTTGCCGTCCGAATGAGGCCATTTTGTCTCAAGAGGGGATTCATACTCTGGAGCATTTGTTCGCGGGATTTATGCGCGATCATCTCAATTCCGCTCAAACGGAGATCATTGATATCTCTCCGATGGGATGTCGCACCGGATTTTACATGTCTGTAATCGGGACGCCGAGTGAAGAGGTCGTTGCCGATGCGTGGGAAGCGTCGATGAAAGATATCCTCGCAGTGGAAAAACAAAGCGATATCCCTGAACTCAATATCTACCAATGCGGTACCTATACAATGCACTCATTAGAGGACGCAAAGGCGATTGCAACCGAAGTACTCCGCCGTGATATCGATATTATGGATAACGAAGCATTGAAACTTGACCTTTCCAAGGTGGAAAAATAATGTTGCTTTTGTTGCCGATGGATGGGGATGATACTCAGGAATCTGAACTTACGGGTATTTTATCGGCAAAGTTCTGGGCAACGGTCGAGGTAGAAGAGGGGCGAGTTGTAGAGATCAACTTCACTACTGACCGCAGTGAGATCGAAGGATGGCTAGACGCCGTGATCGTCACCAACAACTATGAACCCGTTATGGAGTTTATCGATAATCAGATGATGGTTCTTGTTGCTCATACTCAGCGCACTATCGATGACATCGTCGAAGCCTATCTTTTCCGCGAGTTGCACGACCTTTCATTGTGATTTTGACGCCATCGGAATGCATCCCGATTGGCTACGTTAACACTGGGTTTCCCTCAGCGGGAAGCTCACGCACGCTTGCGTGCTTTAATCCACTAAAAGTGAATTTATGATCTCCTTTTGCGATCTTTTTCAGACCTCGCCTCAGATGAAAATTCTGATCGCAACCTCTCATTCCGATGCACTGATCGATGAGGCTTGCACTTTTTTAGAACCTTTTAATGCAACCCTCGATCTCTCCCTCTATCCCGGGGAACATATGAAACACTCCTCTGCCGTTATCGGTAAAGTCGATACGATTAAAGATTTTAACTCCCCAATTCGTTCTGCTACCCGCGATTATGAGACGATCATTCTCCAAGATGTTTTGCACTTGCATTCTCTTCCTCTAAAGCTCTTACAGCTCGTCTACCGATCACTCGAAAACTCGGCAGAGGTGATTGTTATTCAAAAGTGTGGGATGATGGAGACATTGGAGGTGGAGGCTCTTTTGGAAAAATCGGAATTTCGTGCGGCGAATACAATCACTGATTTGATAGTAGGGTACGATGTGATTGTGGCGAAGAAAATGCATATGTGGGGAAATGGATTATGAACCGGTGGGTACAAAGCGAAGACGGAAGCTATACGGCATATTCTCCCGAGTATGACGAACATTACCACTCGACTAAAGACGGCGCTCTGAACGAATCGCTCAAAAAACACATCGAACCCGCTTTTGCACTGCACAGCGCGAAAGATCATCTCCGCCTCATCGACATCTGTTTCGGACTGGGATTTAATACCCTCCTCAGCCTCTATTATCGAGACACCTATTACCCCGATACGACGCTCGAAATCTACTCTCCCGAACTTGACGGCGATCTGGTCGCTTCACTAGAGGGTTTCCCCTATCCCGAAATCTTCGAACCCTATCGTAACATCATCACCGACATTGCCACACTCGGCGGCTACGAGGATGAACGGACCGTGATCACGGTTGATATTATGGATGCGCGGGTGGCAATGCGAGAACTGGATGGGGAATGGGATGTCTGCTATCAGGATGCGTTCAGCCCTTCGGTCAATCCGCTACTTTGGACACGGGAATATTTTGCCGATGTCGCGCGGCTGATGGGAGAGGATGGCGTGGTCACTACCTATTCGACCGCTCTTGCTACTCGACTGGCTCTCTATGAAAATGGGTTTATGGTTTATCTCAATTCGGGTGAGGGGTATCGCAACGCGACAATTGCATCACGTCGTGAATTAGAGCGATTTGAGAAAGTCGATATGGAACATAAAATCGCGTGTAATCCGAATACCAAAAGCTTTAGAGACGAAAGTTTGGCTCTTTGATTCGATAGTGCTCGATAAGATGGCGCAGGCGGTTTTCATTGAAGCGCCAAAAATGTTTCGGATCAAAATCGTGATGCTCGGTCATCATTTGAAACAGAGACTCTTCATCTAGATGGGAGTGGGCATTGTTACACTCCACCATAATCCGCTCCAGCAATTCTACCGATTCAGGTGTCGTATCATCATCGGCGAGAGGCTTTTGCGGGAGAAAGAGATACACTTTATAGAGGGTCAGGACAAGTCCACTGGCAAAAGCAAGTATCATTATGAGTTCAATGGTTTTCAAATACTTCTCCTTCTGCCTCGAAAGAGGCAAGCTTTAATGCCATAACGGCAAGGGTAGCCAAAGGGATTTTATTCCTTTGGCATTCTCAATAAAGTGACTGGATGTGTTCAATATCATTCCAGCTCATCCCTTGTGCTTTGGATGCGGTAAGGATATGGCGTATATAGCGGGCGAATACGTCGGTTTCGATATTGACCCGTGTCCCTTTTTTGTAAGTGCCGAAAAGAGTTTCGCGCATCGTGATCGGGATGATAGTGAGACGAAACGCGTTTGTCATAATCTCGTTGACGGTGAGACTGATTCCATCAATCGTTATGGAGCCTTTTGGGGGGATGAGAGGGATAAATTCAGCGTCGACATCGACGATGACATCGTAGCTGTTGCCGTTGTCGGTGATGGATCGGATGGTTCCGATCGTATCGATATGCCCTTGGACGATGTGCCCTTCGAATCGATCCCCCATCATCATGGCGGGTTCGATGTGTACGGAACCGTTCAGTTTTTCGGTAGCAATGTGTTTGAGGGTTTCGGGAGAGAGTTCGACGCAGAATCCATCCGATTCGATACTGACGACGGAGAGGCAGGTGCCGTTAATAGCGATCGAATCGCCGAGTTTAGGTTTGTGTACAGCTTTAAGTGAGAGGCGATTTCCGCCGAAGCTTTTTACCTGTGCCATTTCTCGAATTAAACCTGTAAACATACAACCCCTTTGTTAAAATACTATTTTACCTTCTTCTTGCAAAGAACGGATAATACTTTTCGCTTTTTCATGACCGTTGTAGGCGGCTTTGCGGCACCACTCCAGTGCCGTGTCGTGATCGGCTTCGCATCCGAAGCCCTGATCATACATCAATCCCAAATTATACTGTCCTTCGGCGAGATTCATAGTTGCGGCGCGGGAAAAACAGATAAAGGCTCTAGGGTAGTCTTGTAGTACACCATGCCCCTCTTTGTAGAGGACTCCAAGATTATTAAAGGCATGTGCATTGCCCCGTTTCGCCGCTTCTTCGTACCAAAAAGCCGCTTCGGAGAAATTTTGGGCACATCCAAGCCCGCGCTCCAGCGAGAGGGCCGTTTCATATTGAGCCTGCGGAAATTCCAGCACGGCTGCACGGAGAAGTAATTCAAAGGCTTTAAATTGATCATGAGCGACCACAACGCCATCGGCATACATCAGGGCAAGGTTATAAATTGCAGCGGGTTCATTTAGCTCTGCCGCTTGAGCATAGAGATGAAAAGATCGCTCCAGTGAACACTCAACCCCTAACCCTTTTTGGTGCATGTAGCCTAATGAAGAGAGAGCGGTAGGGTTATTCTGAAGGGCTAATGTCTCGAAAAGTTCTAACGCTTCATTATAACGTCCGGTATTAAAAGCATCAAATGCACTTTGGAGCATACAAATTCCTAGTCAATTTTTGGAGGATTATAACAAAGCGCACTTAACGGCGCACTTTTTTGTCCTCGCGCTGTTTTTCTTTAAGTTTGGTTATAACGTCTTTGAGTTCCTCTTTCTTTTTGAGAAGCTCATCGCGGATGAGGTATTCGTCTCCTCCGTCGATCTCTGGATCGTATTCGAGAGGCTCAGGATTGTAGTTTTTAAGAAGCTCTTCCAATGTTTTGGTGTTTAAGCTATCCATTTTTGTCACCCGTCATCAAAATATTTTCTTAATTGTAGGCTATTTTTCCTTTCTCTTTTTATAGGTTTCAACAAGGGAAGCTATAATTGCATTAATAATTTACGTAAAAAGAAGTAATAATGAATTATGACGTTATCGTCGTTGGCGGAGGACACGCCGGAATCGAAGCCGCACTCGCCTCGGCACGGATGGGTCAAAATACCCTGATGGTCTCTATTTTAGCGGAGCAGGTGGGGGCGACGAGCTGTAACCCAGCCATCGGCGGATTGGCAAAGGGGCATCTGGTTCGCGAACTTGATGCGCTTGGCGGAGAGATGGGACTGCTGACCGATGAAGCGGGAATCCAGTTTCGTATCCTCAATATCACCAAAGGGCCTGCCGTTCGCGGAAGCCGTGCGCAGATCGATATGGATCGCTACCGCGTTATCGCCCGTAACAAAATCCTCACTACCCCCAATATGTCGTTAATTCAAGAGACGGTTAATGCCCTCCTTATCGAAGAAGGTGCCGTGGTCGGTGTCCGTACCCATTTGCTGAATGAGTATCGAGCCAAGAAGGTGATTTTGACGACGGGAACCTTTCTCAACGGCGTCGTCCATATCGGTGAGATTACCCAAGAATCAGGACGTTTTGGAGAATTTCCGGCCAAAGGACTTACCGATTCGCTCCGCGCGGCGGGACTGAATGTCGGACGTTTAAAGACGGGGACGTGTCCTCGCGTTGACAGCTCCTCGATCGATTTTTCGGTGATGGAGATTCAAGACGGCGATGAACTTCCCAATCCGTTCAGTTTTCGCACCGACCGTGACGAATTCGCTCGGACGAAAAAACAGCTCCCGTGTTACATCGCCTATACCAACGAAGATACCCATAGTCTCATAGAGGGGAATTTTCACCGCGCACCGCTCTTTACGGGACAGATTGAGGGGGTAGGGCCACGCTACTGCCCGAGTATCGAAGATAAGATCAACCGTTTCCGTGACAAAGAGCGTCACCATCTTTTCATTGAACCTCAAAGTGCGGAAAATACCGAGTGCTACATCAACGGAATGTCCACCTCTCTCCCGCCCGATGTTCAGCGCGCTATGATTCACTCCGTTCATGGTATGGAGAAGGCAAAAATCGTCCGTTACGGCTACGCGATTGAGTACGATTACGTCGATCCGACCGAGCTGAAACATACGCTGGAGACGAAAAAAGTTAAAAATCTCTATTGCGCCGGACAGCTTAACGGAACTACCGGGTACGAAGAAGCGGCAGCTCAGGGGATGATGGCGGGGATCAATGCCTCATTATCACTACAGGGGAAAGAGCCTCTGATTTTACGCCGTGATGAAGCCTATATCGGGGTATTGATCGATGATTTGGTGACCAAAGGGACGAAAGAGCCGTACCGTATGTTCACCTCCCGCGCCGAATACCGACTCTTGCTTCGCGAAGAGACAGCGGATCTGCGTTTGGGCAGATACGGTCATGCTTTGGGGTTGATCGATGACGCGCAGATGGCGCGGATCGAGACGAAACGGACTCAAATCGCCGAAGGATTACGTCTTCTCGAAGAGACGATCTATACTCCGAACAAAGAGTTTTTGGCATTTTTGGCCTCTATTGACGAGGAACACATCACCGACAAACTCACCGCTACCCAGCTTGTCTCTCGCAAGAGTTTTGAGCTGGATAAATTGGTCAAACTGATACCGAGTTTTGCAGATTTAGATCCTTATATCCAAGAACAGATTTTGATCGAAGCGAAATACGCCCGTTACGTTGAAAAACAAAGTGACGACATCGAGCGAATGTCGAAGATGCTTCATATCGCTATTCCTGAGAACTTTGATTTTAAATCGGTTTCGGGACTCTCCAATGAGATCGTTGACAAACTCAATAAATTTAATCCGCCGACCTTACAGGCGGCATCCCAAATTAGCGGGATGACTCCCGCCGCACTTGATATTCTCCATATTTATATCAAAATGGCCGGGAAAAAGTAAAAAAATTCATAAAATCAGCTCAAGATTTTTGTTTCTTGCGCTGTAATGCTTTAGAGATAGCTCACCAATTCGGAGAGTTCGGAACGATGGAGCGGCGGTTGTTCGTTGACACGGTAGCCAAACGGCACGAGTAATGCAATCCCGTACTTGGACGTATCGATCCCCATGATTTTCTCTACCGCTGCTTGGTCAAACCCTTCCATTGGGCATGAATCGATGCCGATAGATGCGGCAGCAGACATCATATTAGCCGCCGCAATATAAACCTGACGTGCTGACCAACACTCTAAAGCCTCGTCGCTTCGCGGATCGATCCACTGGCTGTACATCCCTAACAACGCATCGGGATAATGAAACTTCTCAAATTCGTTTTGGACATAAGCGTCGGTACTGCGGACATTTTTTTTGTAGCCTATCGCGATCACTTCCGATGAGGTAGTGATTTGAGGCTGATTCCATGCGACAGCTTGGATCGCTTCGCGCATAGCGGTGTCACGGATCACGAAAAATTGCCATTGCTCCATTCCAAACGAGCTAGGGCTGAGGCGTCCCGCTTCGAGGATAAAGGTTAAATTCTCACTACTCATTGTTTTAGTTGTGTCGAACAGTTTGCACGCATGGCGGAAGTGCATCGCTTTTTCAAAATCGTTTCGCATAAGATTCTCCTTACAGGGTATTTTTTAAGTGTTGTTGCAATCCGCTTAGGACGCCGTTGATGTCAAATTCGGATTTATAGACATCGTACACCGCGTAACTCGGATAGGGTGCTGCGCCGCAAAACCGGAACGTTTTATGAAGGGCGACATTCGCCTCATCCAAACTCAATCCCTCGAAAAAACCTTGCGGATTATTAAATTCGCTTTCCGGACAGTTGTAAGTAAAGCTGAGCATGTACCGCTTTTGATTCATTAATCCACCGCTTCCATACATTTTTGTTGGGTCGGTTCGATTTCTGCCATCACTCGAGTAGGTGATGGTATTGACACCTGCGGAGAAAATCTCATCGATATACTTTTTCCCGAGCCACGGCAGACCCATCCAATATACCGGTGATTGCACGAAAAACAGATCTGCCCATTTGAATTTTTCCAACTCTTCGGCGACATCATATCCCTCTTCAATAGTTGTCTCCCGGACTTCATATCCGTTATTGAGAAAAAATGATTTTGCTTCTTTGAGAAGATCTCTTGTTAAATTCCCGTTGGCGCCCCCTTCGTATTTTTGGTGCAGGTTCAATAGTAATACGTGTTTCACACTGGTTCCTTTATGGTTTTATCAGGTGAGATTCTATAGCATACGGTATTTTATGTCAATAACGTACTAAAAAGTACTATACACACTAAAAGGTAACTATTAATGATCGACGAATCGCGTTTTAATTGCCCCTTTGAACTAACGATTGAGCTGATCGGCGGGAAGTGGAAAGGGTTGATTTTGTGGCATCTGCTCGATAAGAAGGTACTGCGTAACGGGGAGATGCTCCGTCTGATGCCCCGCATTACTCAAAAGATGCTGACCCAACAGTTGCGAGAGATGGAAGAGAACGGACTTGTCAGCCGTGTCATCTATGAACAAGTACCGCCCAAAGTCGAATACAGTCTCACATCACACGGCGAAGCACTGCGTCCCATCCTTAATCAGATGATTGAGTGGGGCGTGGAGTATGCACGGGATAAGAATATTACGATTGCCTGCTGAAGCAGATCAAAAACCTTATTGCATAAAAAATGTTGTAAATTTATTAACATCGATTCGATGTATTTATCATCGCATTTTTATCTTCATACCCTAATGTCAAGATTTTAGTTCTTGACTTTAATCCTCGGAAACTTTAACTTGGTAGCTACCCAGTGTTATTTCTTCTCCTGTCTTTTTATCGATTACGATCGGTTCGGCAATCTCATTGGTATGGATATTGACCAAATTGACTTTGACCCCTTTTGGAGGATAATGTTGATTTCCCCAGTTTAACATCATAATAAGTATCGGAGCCAAATCCATCCCGCGCTGCGTTAAAACGTATTCATAGCGTTTATCGCTTTCTCCATATTTTTGTTTCTCCAGTATTCCTGATTCAGTTAGATCATTTAATCGTCTCGTCAACATATTGGGGGCAATCCCCAAACTTTTTTGGTATTCGTCAAAGCGTTTCATCCCAAAAAAAGCATCTCGAATAATCAACATACTCCACCACTCACCTATATGTTCCAGACATTGAGCGACAGGACAGGGCATTTCATCATAGCTTTTTCGTTTCATCATAAATCCTTGGTGAATTTTACTTGCATAATTATAGCAAAAATAATATACTTTCATCATGCAAGTAAAATTACACAGAGCTTACTGAAGGAAATAAAGATGAAAATGAAGAACAACACTATCCTCATTACGGGTGGTACAAGCGGTATCGGCTATGAGTTCGCGCGTCAATTGTGCGAAGAAAACACACTCATCATAACGGGTCGCGATCAGGAAAAACTAGATCTTGCGAAGAAAGAGCTCAAAAATGTCCACACCTTTCGATGTGATATTGCTAATCCTCAAGAGATTACAGCGTTGTATGCACAGGTCTCAAGAATGTTTCCGGAACTGAATGTGTTGATCAACAATGCAGGTGTCATGAAAAAGATCGATTTGCAAGATGAGGGTGATTTAACCAACCTCACGCAAGAGATCGATACCAATCTTATCGGAACGATCCGTATGAGTACACAGTTCTTGCCGCTTCTGAAGAGACAAAAGAGAGCGGCCATTGTCAATATTACCTCCGCATTAGCCTTTGTCCCTTTGGCGAATTCTCCTGTGTACTGTGCAACCAAAGCCGCATTGCACTCTTTTACCGATTCGCTGCGACTTCAACTCAAAAATACGGACGTAAAAGTTTTTGAAGTGGCTCCGCAATTTACGCAAACCCCGTTGATCGATGCTTATGACAATCAACAAAAAAATATAAACGTCATGTCCGTATCGAAGCTCGTCAAAATTGCGATCAAAAAAATTGAGTGCGGCATATCGGAAATAAAACCGGGACAAAGCGCTGCACTTAAAATGATCAGTCGCCTTTCGCCGCGATTTGCTCTAAATATGATCAACAAGTAAGTGAAATCAGGGGGAATCATTTTATGCGCAATCATGTACTAGAACTATCGGTTTTATCGGCACTGTTGTTATCGGGTTGTGCGACGCCGGAAGCGAGTCTAGCGAAACTACAGACCCCTCTTTCGACAACGTATCATTATGCAGAAGCTGAAAAAATAGCCTCCGATGAGATAGCGTGGTGGAAGAGTTTCAACGATCCGGTTTTAACGGCACTGATTGAAAAAGCTCTTAAAAACAATCATGACGTACGCAGTGCAATGACACGTATCACTGCGGCGGATGCGATGCGAGACGCTCAAGCCTCACGTCTTTTGCCGACGATCAATCTTGAAGCCTCAGCTTCGAAATCTCGCAGTGGATTTCCGCAGGCGGTGAAACAGGGATTGCCCGATATCCGAGCTTACAGGATGGGTTTGGGGATTGATTGGGAGATTGACATCGGCGGAGGGCTGCGTGCGGCAAAAAGTGCGGCAGAATCCGATGCAATGGCTGCCGAGTATGGTGTTGTGGGTGCACAGCTGGTGATCAGCAGTGAAATCGCACGCAACTATTTTACGTTACGCGCGGTACAAGAACGGCTCAGACTACTAGAGTCATTGGCGGCAACACAGCATGAGAGTGCGTATGTCGTTTCCAGACGCTATGCGCAGGGGCAATCGAGTCAGTTTGATGTGAATAGAGCGGAGGCAGAGGCCGATACTCTGGATGCTCAGATACCGCAGCTACGGGTATGGGTTGCAACCTTGCAAAGTCAGATTGCTGTTTTGGCAGGGGAGAACCCATCAAGCTTTTCAGTAGCAGAAGCAAGCCAATATATTTGGCCAGAATCACAAACCATAGGGGTTTCCCAACCGAGTGATTTATTGCGGAGACGTCCGGATTTAATGGCCGCTGAATCACACTACAGTGCAGAGTCATTGCGCTCAAAAGAGGCACAATCGCAAACATGGCCGAAGCTTTTTGTTAATGCTCTTGTCGGTCGTCAAGACTTCGGTATTAACGGGCTTGATTTGGCCCCGGTGCCATTTTCAAACGTTGCTGCGGCTTTTGTCATGCCGATTTTCAATGCAGGACGGATTCAAGCAGGGATAGATGCACAAAACGCTCAGGAGAGCGAAGCGCTAATCGCGTGGCAGAAATCAGTTTTAACAGCACTCAAAGAGGTTGAAGACACTCTTGTCGTGCAATCTGAGGAGATCAAGCGCGGTGAAAAGGTCAAAGCCGCTCTGAGTAGAGAATCTCACGCTCTTAAAGCTACGCAATCACTTTATCGTGAAGGGCAAATTGATAAGCTGCCGCTACTCGATATGCAGCGAGGCGTTTTGGTCAATAAAATAGCGCTAAGTGAGCATGAATTACAACGATTATTGTCAGATGTACAGCTTTATAAAGCGTTAGGGGGAGGCTGGTCGTCTCAACACAAAAATCCAATAAAGGTATCTACCAATGAATAAAATGACTAAATACATCATTCCTATCAATATCGTTATTGTCGGAGCCATAACCCTTGGTGGATGCAGCAAGCCAAAAGCTGAACACGAAGCACCGCCTACCCCTGTATATGTCTCGACAATCCATCAAGCCGGCGGAATGGAAGAGCGATGGTTGACCGCAACGGTAAGCGCACGCTTTGAGAGCGATCTAAGTTTTCGTACCGGAGGTAAAGTGGTAAAACGCTTGGTGAATGTCGGGGATAGAGTTATTCGCGGTCAACCTTTGGCCGAGCTGGATGGTGTGGACTACGAACTCGCTACGGGCATAGCCAATGCCCAATACAAAGCTGCCGTTATCGATGCGGATCAGGCGGGCTCGGATGAGGGGAGATTCGGGCGATTGGCAGGTGATGGAGCGATGGGAGTGGCGGATGCGGAGCGTCAAAAATCTCGTGCCGACGCTGCTAAAACACGTGTAGAACAAGCGCGCCAACAGCTTGAACTTGCCAAAAACAGACACTCCTATGCAACGCTTATTGCACCTTATGACGGTGTCGTGACATTATTACGTATGGAGGTCGGTCAAGTCGTTGCAGAGGGGCAAAGTGTTGTGTCACTGGCGAAAGAGGGTGAACGCGAAGTGGTGGTGGATTTGCCCGAAGATATGGTGAGTAAAGCCAAACACTATAAAGCAACAGCACAATCATGGAGTGATCCTAAAACATCGGTATCTTTGCATCTTCGAGAGCTATCTCCGATCGCTTCCGTGCAAGGGAGAACCTACCGTGCCCGATATGAGCCGATGTCTGAATCAAAAGCGACGATGGATCGTATGGCGTTGGGGAGCACGGCACAGCTTCAATTATCTCTCCCCTCAAGCGATGAGGGGGTGAATGTCCCGTTGAGTGCACTTGTTAAAACCAATGACACTCCCGGTGTGTGGGTCATAAATGGTACGGGAAATACCCTCTCGTTTGTGAAAGTGAATGTTTTGAACCATGGTACTGATAGTGTTCGCGTTCGCGGTTTGAACGAGGGCGTGCGTATTGTTACGGTAGGGGCGCAAAAGCTTGACGGGGCTATGAAAATTCGTCCTATCGAGCGAACCGACGGAAATCTTGAGAGCAGAGGTAGTGTATGAAGGATTTTAACCTCTCTGAATGGGCGGTAACACATCGTCCTATGGTCCTTTTCTTGATTATCGCCGTTTTGATTGCCGGTATTGTATCGTTCACCAAACTCGGACGTTCGGAAGATCCAAATTTCAATGTTCCGACGATGAGTATCGTAGTCGCATGGCCCGGTGCAACGGCCAAGGAAGTTCAAAATCAGGTGCTAAACCGTATTGAACGTAAACTTCAAGAACTGGAGTATATTGACTATGTAAAATCGTACTCACGTCAAGGTTTTGGGGCGATTGAGGTGCGCTTCAAAGGGGGAATAGGCAGAAAAAATTTGGATGAATCCTGGTATCAGGCTCGTAAGAAGATTTCTGATATTAGCCGTGAATTCCCATCCGGAGTACGAGGCCCTTTTTTCAACGATGAGTACAATGATGTCTACAGTGTTTTGTACGCCGTAAAAGCGTCTGATCTCACGATGGCGGAGCTTGGTGACAGCGCCGAGGAGATTAAACGTCAGTTGCAGAGCGTCGCAGGGGTCAAAAAAGTGGATATTCTCGGCAAACAACCCGAACGTATTTTTGTGGAGCTTTCCACACGCCGTCTCGCGGCGATGGGTATCGCTCCCAATGTTATCATGGATGCATTGTCTGCACAAAACATGGTGACCCCCTCCGGATCAATCGATACGGCTAATGATCGAGTGCATATCCGAATTGACGGTACATTACACAACGCAAAAGATGTTGGAAATGTCAGTATCCAGGTTGGCGGGAAACTGCTCAAACTCTCCGATGTTGCTACCGTACGTGCAGGTTATGAAGATCCGCAAAGCTTTACAATCCGACATAACGCCGAGCAAGCAGTAGCCATCGGCGTGATAATGAATCAAAACGGTGATATTCTGAAACTCGGTACAGATTTAGATGCACAAATGGCGGTCATTAAAAGCAAATTGCCTATAGGCGTTGACGTTGAGAAATATGCGGATCAGCCTAAAATCGTAGAGGAATCGGTGTGGGAATTTGAGAAATCATTCCTTGAAGCCTTGATTATTGTTTTGATTGTCTCATTTGTCTCACTCGGATGGCGTACCGGTATCGTTGTTGCAGCCTCAATTCCTCTTGTGCTGGGAATAGTATCTATTATTATGTATGCTGCCGGATGGAGCTTGGATCGTATTTCGCTCGGCGCATTGATCATCGCGTTGGGTCTTTTGGTCGATGATGCCATTATTGCCGTAGAAATGATGACGGTCAAACTCGAAGAGGGATGGGATCGTTTGAGCGCGGCTACATTCGCCTATAGCTCAACGGCGTTTCCGATGCTTACCGGAACACTGGTTACGGCGGCCGGTTTTATGCCGGTTGGTTTTGCTCAATCGATTGCGGGGGAGTATGCCGGAGGGATATTTTGGGTAGTCGGGGTAGCACTTCTTGCGTCTTGGATCGTAGCCGTCATCTTCACCCCATACCTTGGGATGAAGATGTTGCCGCACTACGATGCTCCTTCATCAGAGCAGGAACATGACCCTTATGACAAGCCGATATACCATCGATTTCGACAATTAATTAACTGGAGTATAGCACGACGCTGGTGGGTTCTTGGGGCTACCGTTGCCCTTTTCGCTCTCGCCGGAGCCGGGATGATGTTTGTCCAACAACAGTTTTTCCCTACTGCGTCTCGTAGTGAGTTATTGGTTGAGCTTCGTCTAAGAGAAGGGGCTTCTTTCGAAGCGACCCAAAAGCAGGTACGTTTGATGGAACAGCAGCTTAAAGCCGATTCCAATGTTACGAGTTTTACAGCGTACAGCGGGGCAGGTACACCGAGATTTTTCCTATCGTTGTTTCCGGAACTCCCCAATCCTTCATACGCTCAGTTTGTATTAGTAACGCCTACTCTTGAAGCACGTGAAGATGTACGCAGCAGACTGATGGAGCTTTTTGCTAAAAATGAAGCCTTTCCGGATGTGAGAGGACGCGTTAGTAGACTTGAATTTGGTCCTCCGGTAGGGTTTCCTGTACAGTTTAGGATCATCGGGCCGGATGAGCAAAAAGTGCGAGAAATTGCGTATCGTGTCCGCGATATTGTTCGCAGCAGTCCGCTTGTGCGGGATACCCAACTTGATTGGAATGAGCAGGTACGCTCTATCGCCGTGCATGTCGATCAGGACAAGGCTCGTTTGGTCGGATTGAATACGGTAGATGTCCAAAATATCGTTCAAGCGGTAACCAACGGCGCTCCTGTTACACAGATTCGTAGGGGCGAGGAACTTGTTGATGTCGTAGTACGCGCTGTACCGGCGGAGCGTTTGTCTATTGAACAATTAGGTGACATACAGTTATTTACTAAAACGGGGATCGCTATACCCCTTTCTCAGGTGGCGAAGATCGAATCAACATTTGAAGATCCGGTACTATGGAGACGTGACCGTGATATGGCACTTACCGTACGTAGTGACCTTGCCGATGGTATACAAGGTCCTTACGCAACATCAAAAATTATGCCCACGTTAGCGCCGGTGATCGACTCCCTACCTGTCGGTTATCGTATCGAGGCTGGAGGTGCCATTGAGGAGAGTGATAAAGCCAATCAAGCGCTTTTTGCCGTTTTCCCGATTATGTTTGCCGTAATGTTATTGATATTGATGATACAGTTGCAGAATTTTTCTCTATTGTTCATGGTATTTTCGACCGCACCGCTGGGACTTATCGGGGTAGTTCCGGCTTTGTTGATTTTCAATGCCCCTTTTGGCTTCGTCGCGCTGCTCGGAGTTATCGCATTAGGCGGTATGATTATGCGAAATTCACTGATTCTCGTAGATCAAATCGAACAGGATATTGAACGGGGTGAGCCTGCGTGGAATGCCATCATCGAAGCGACGGTACGTCGTTCGCGCCCTGTGGTTCTCACGGCTGCGGCAGCAATACTAGCGATGATTCCACTTATACACAGTGTATTTTGGGGACCGATGGCGATATCGATCATGGGAGGATTGATCGTTGCGACGGCATTGACGCTGATCTTTGTTCCGGCATTGTATGCGGCATGGTTTAAAGTGAAGGTTTCATAATTTGAAAACTGCTTAACCATAGATAGGGTAAAATAAGCTATCAAAATAGAGTTATGACTACAAATTTTTATTATCAAACTTTATTGTAAATAACAAGGATATTTATTATGCGCTATTTTTACTACGTCCATACGGGTCACCGTATTGGATTGGATCGGTTCCACCGAGCCGTTGCCATTGTCAATGAACTTCAAAAAGAGATTGATATTACACTTCTTTGCTCCGATTTTCGGATTGCTGCAGAGGCGAAAGAGTATGGGATTAAACGCTCTGTCGGTGTAGATTTAGTTCGTAATATTCCTCAAATCGCGCATCATGGTGATAAAATGATTTTTGATTCAGCCGAGATCAATCCGACGCTGTTGAATGATATGACCCAATTTTTTCCCGCTTTTATCCGTATTAGCGATGATCCCTCTGATACCAAACATCCTAAAGAATTTTTGATTTCCCCTTATCTGGAAGGAGAAAATATTTGTAAAGCGACGGTGGTCAACGAACGCTATTATGAGCCGCTTCCTAAAACAATTCCCATGGCACTTTTTTTCGGGGATGATGATTATGAAAAGGATTTGGAGAAAAACCAAAATCTTTTTAAATCCCTCAATATGGAACTCTTGATGGGCTTTTACCATTTTCTTGGATATGAAAATAGCCTAAAAGAGAGCTTTGTTGCAATACACGAATGTGAATCCTATGATGATGTGATCCGTCGTAGCGAGATACTTATCAGTGCTTCGCCGATGGCAGTATTACAAAATCTTGCAGGCGGCGGAAAACCGATCTATCTCCAACGTGCCGATTATCCACGCGATTTTATCCCTCTTTTTATGTCGCTGAACATACCGATTGTTGAGCAATTTACTCAAGAACATCTTATGCAAGCTATAAGTATTGCTTTATCAAATAACTATCAAAATATCAAAAAAAGTAACACCGAAGTAATCGAATTCATAAGGAAAAGTTTCAATTTATAGAAACTTAAACCTTTTTAACTTATGATTGGGAGTTAAATTTCCAAATTAAGTGAGATGACTATGATGGATGAAAGCAGAAGAGGCTTTATTGGTAAAGCTTTCGGTGCAGTCGCCGCTGTCGGGGGAATCGCCTCGCTCATCGCGATGAAAAAGACATGGGATCCGCTCCCGAGCGTCATGTCTGCCGGTTTTACAACGGTAGACGTGTCAGGCCTAGAAGCCAATAAATTAGAAATCGCCGTATGGCGTGGAAAACCGGTGTTTATTCTAAAATACACCGAAGATATGAAACCAACGGACGGTCGCAGTGTCAAAATCGGTGATCACTATTTTTCAGTGATGATCGGTCTCTGTACCCATCTTGGCTGTATTCCGGCGTATCGTGCCGATCAGCATGACTTTAAATGTGCTTGTCACGGGGGTGAATTCACCGATGCCGGTATCAATAAATTCGGTCCTCCGCCACGACCGCTTGATATTCCGCCGTTCAAACTTGACGGTGTAACGCTTGTTTTAGGTGAAGAAGGTCCTGAATACAAAGCTATGACGGCGAAAGCGTAAGGGAGGCGAGATGGCAGAATTTAAAAAAGCAGACTCGATGCTCGAGTGGTTTGACCAGCGTTTAGGTGTTGTTAACTTTGTAAAAGTGATGATGACAGAATATTGGATTCCGAAAAATATTAACTTTTTGTGGGCAATGGGTGTATTACTCACCGTAATGTTTACTTTCTTGGTAGTATCAGGAATTTTCCTTTTGATGTACTACAAACCAGATGTTAATATGGCATTTGACAGTGTTAACTACACGATTATGCAAGAAGTGGCATACGGTTGGTTGTTCCGACATATCCATGCAGTAGGTGCATCGGTTGTTTTCTTGGTAATCTATATCCATATGTTCACCGGTATCTATTACGGCTCTTACAAAAAAGGGCGTGAGATGATCTGGGTATCAGGTATGTTGTTATTCGTCCTTTTCTCTGCAGAAGGGTTCAGCGGATATATGCTTCCATGGGGACAAATGTCATACTGGGCGGCGTACGTTATTACGGAAATTTTCGGCGGTATCCCGTTTATCGGAGATGAACTTGTTGTTTGGATTCGCGGTAACTTCTATGTATCTGATGCTACATTGACCCGTTTCTTCATGCTTCACGTATTGTTGATTCCACTTGCGATTATCGGTGCGATTGTATTCCACTTTTACGCGCTTCGATTCCCACACGTTAATAACGAAGCGGGTGAGTTCTTCGATTTCGATGAAGAAGCGGAAAAATACCTTGCAGGAAACAAAAAAGAGTCTAAAGTTGTCCCTTTCTGGCCGGTATTCTTGTCAAAAGATTTCTTTGTTCTCGGTTTCTTTATGTTGTTCTTTTTCTATTTGGTTTTCTTCCATTACAACTTCGCAATGGACCCGGTAAACTTTGATAAAGCAGACGGCCTTAAAACCCCGGCACACATCTACCCTGAGTGGTATTTCTTGTGGAGCTATGAAGTATTACGCGGATTCTTCTTTGAGATAGCGGGTGTTTCAGGTAAAGACCTTGGTTTGATCGCATTCGGGATAGCAAATGCTATTTTCTTTGTTATGCCATGGTTGGATCGCTCACCGATGGTAAAACCGGCTAACCAACGTCCGTATTTCAAATATTGGTTCTGGTTCTTGATGGCAGACTTGATAGTGTTGACTGTGTACGGTAAATTACCTCCGACCGGTGCAAATGCATGGGTAGGTTTTGCATCATCTATGACATTCTTGGCGCTTTTTGCGGCATTACCGTTTGTTACCAAAGCAGAAGCTAAAAAAGTGAAGGGGAAATAATGAAAGAGTTTAGAATTTTAGCCGTCATTATTGCTCTTGTCGGCATTACCTATTATGGAATCGAACCGTATGCTCACCATGTGATGCATCCGGAAGTTGCTGAGGCAGATTTTACGTTTAAAGATTTGAAAAATGTCGATACAACACTTAAAGGAAATCCTGAAAACGGAAAAGTACTTGTAGAAGCGAACTGTATCGCATGTCATGCTATTGAATCAGCGGGCCATCCTGCGGTTATGCCAAATGCAGACGCTGCAGCATCTTATGGTGTTGTACCGCCGGATTTGAGCAGTGCAGGTTGGATTTACGATAAAAATTATTTGGCAAACTTTATTTTTGATCCGGTCACTGCAATGCATTTGCAGCACAAATATACTCCAGAAAGCGGTAAAGCATTCCCTATGCCTGCCTATAACTGGATGTCTCCTCAAGAGATCATGGATATTGTTGCGTATTTCCAAGCACTTGCGCCAAAAGCGAAATCAGGTGTAGAAGCGCATAAAAATACGTATGAAGTAGCATGTGGACGTTGTCACTCTATGGCGTATGCCGGTTTTGAAGCGAAAACGCCAAGTGAAAATATTAAAGCATACATGGGCGCAACGCCTCCAGACTTATCACAATACATCAAAAGTCGTGGTGAACATTATCTTTACAGTTTCATTAACGACCCTCAAGTATTGCTCCACGGAACTTCTATGCCGCGTACGGGATTGAACCAAAAAGCGCAAGAAGAAGTAATAGCTTATATGGAAGCAATCGGTGATTCCAAAAAAGCTGAGCGTGAAAGTCTTGGAATATGGGTAATGGTTTATACCTTTATTTTTGCGATCTTGGCATGGTTGTGGAAACGCAAAATCTGGTCAGAAGTTCACTAAGGAGTAACGGATGAAAATGGTTAAAATTTTAGCTTTATCGGCACTTTTATGTGTCGGTGCAGCAGCAGACGATACTTTGGCATTGAATATGAGCCAAATGGAAAACGGTTTGAACAATGTTCAAAAAGGGTTTCTTTACAATGCGCCGGCATTGATCAAAGGTGGAGTGGCTGAAATTCAAAAAGCAGACGCTCTTTTTCACGATGCAGACGCTACCAAAAAATATCTTCCTAAAGATAAACAGCATATGAGCAATATCGCTTTCAATGCGGCTAAACGCATTGATACGGCATCTAACGATTTAATCAAAGCGTTGGATAAAAAAGAGTATTCAAAAGCTCATAAGTCTTATTCTGAAATCGTGAACGCCTGTACGGCATGTCACGCAGTCGTTCGCGGCTGGTAAAAAGTAATCCCCTTTCGGGGATTTCCCTCTTAACTCTTTCAATAAATAAAACTCAAAACAACTTTTAGATACTATCCGAACACTTTCCTCTTGCAAGGACAATTGTGTTAATAGATAGCTATGGCAGAACCGTTGATTATTTACGTGTTTCGGTAACGGAACGGTGTAATTTCAGATGCCAATACTGTATGCCCGAAAAACCTTTTTCTTGGGTTCCGAAAGAGAATCTGCTTAGTTTTGAAGAGCTGTTTGAATTTATTAAAATCGCCATTGATGAAGGGGTCACTAAAATCCGTATCACCGGCGGTGAACCGTTGCTTCGTGAAGACCTCGATACGTTTATCAAAATGATCCATGATTATAAAAACGATATTGACCTTGCGATGACGACAAATGCCTTTTTGCTCAAAAGTGCTGCACAGAAGCTCTATGATGCAGGCTTGCGTCGTCTGAATGTTTCAATCGATTCACTTAAACCCGAGGTTGCCGAAACGATAGCCAAAAAAGATGTTTTACGTCAGGTACTTGAAGGGGTCGAAGAGGCACTACGTGTCGGGATGAAGGTAAAAGTCAATATGGTTCCGATGAAGGGGCTGAACGACAATGAGGTTCTTGACGTTCTCGAATATTGTAAAGCTCGAGGGATGGTGGTCCGTTTTATCGAGTATATGGAAAATGTTCATGCCGAGGTCAATATCAAAGGGATGCAAAGTCCTGAGCTTTTGAGTATTATCGGCAGCCGATATACGTATGATGATGAGGGATTTGACGGTCACTCGCCATCGCATTATTATAAACTTTCCGACGGATATGAATTCGGGATTATCGAACCGCACAAAGATGATTTTTGTACTAAATGTAACCGTATCCGCCTTACTGCAGAAGGGAATCTTATCCCGTGTCTCTATTTTGATGAGGCGATGTCGATTCGTGACTCCGTACGACGCGGTGACATTAAAGAAGCGGCTCAAGTGCTCAAAGAGGTGATCCGCACCAAACCCGAAAAAAATCGCTGGAGTGAGGGGGATGCTGAAGTCTCTAGTCGTGCATTTTATGAAACGGGGGGATGAAGATGCTGTATCTTGTAGAACATTTTTATGGCCATTACAATACGACGTTTGAACGCGTCCAAGCGTCTACGTTAACACTGGGTATAACTGGGCGTAAGGCTCAAAAAGCTACGCTTTTGACGGAGCAAAAGTGTTATATTTAGTAGAACATTTTTACTCCGTCCAAGGTGAGGGAAAATACACGGGTGTGCCGTCACTCTTTTTCCGCTTCGGAGGGTGCAACCTCAAATGTGAAGGGTTCGGATGTACTGAGCGATCACCGGATGGTTCAGAAGTTCTCGGCTGTGATACGGTCTATGCCGTTGATCGTAAAGCATTCGGTGAGCTGTGGATGGAGATCGAAGAACTTCAGAGCCTTATCTGGATTATGAACGGGTATCGTTTACCGCCTCATGTGGATGTCGTCCTTACCGGAGGTGAGCCGCTTATTTATGCGAATGAACCGATTTTCGTCGAGTTTATTGAGTATCTGATAGGGCAAGGGCATCGGGTGACGTTTGAGACGAATGCGACGATTGCTCCCGATTTTAAACGCTATCCTTTTTATGCACAGGCAACCTATGCGTTATCGGTCAAGCTTTCAAACAGCGGTGAACCGTTGGATAAACGGGTTAAACCCGAAGCGTATGGAGCCATTATTGCGAATGCCAAAGAGAGCTTTTTTAAATTTACCGTAGATGAACCCTCATTGGTAAGTTACATCGAGTCGGAAATCGATGAGATCATTGCGCTGCATCCCTATACGCCGGTGTATTGTATGCCGTTGGGAGGGGATAAAGCCCATATTGAAGCAAACTGCGAAGCGGTGATCGAGTTTTGCAAACGTCGAGGATTTATCTACTCGGATCGCCTTCATATCCGTATTTGGGACCAGAACCACGGTGTATAATACGTATAACACTTGAAATCACATTTTGTGACCTCAAAATACTAAGGTGGATTTATGATTATCCGTAAATTATTTAAGTTCGAAAATGCCCATATTGTTCGGGGGTGTTCGACGCAACGATGTCGGGCATCTCTTCACGGTCATTCGTATAAGGTAGAAGTGTTGCTCGAATCGGATTATCTTGATAACGGTCAGATGGTCTATGATTTTGGCCTCATGAAGCAGGGGATGAAAGAGTTGATCGATGCCTTCGATCATGCTATTGCCCTGTGGGACGGAGACGATGCGGAGTATATTGCCGATATGAAGAAACACTCCAACCGATGGGTGCAGATCCCTGTTTCTCCTTCGGCAGAACAGTTTAGCCGTCTTATTTTTGTAATGATTGATAAGTTGCATTGGTTTACACAAATGGTGAACGGCGAGAAAATGGTACGGCTCTATAGTATTATCGTCCATGAGACGGATACGGGATATGCGCAGTGTTTTCGTAATGATGCCTACTCGGACAAGATGGGACTGATAGATTTAGAAAAAATTATTTTCAGCGATGAAGTACGTGAAGGGTGGAATGATCCTGCGTTATGGGAACGGATTAAACGAGGAGAGACTTTTATCAATCCCCGGAGCGTTTAAAGCGTTATCAGAGAATTTTGTTTCTCTGAACTCATACACCAGCGTGTCGGAATAACTTTTACGACGGCGTCTTGCTCAAATCCTTCTACGCTTGCATCCACCATCATAAACGCGTTGGCTCGTGATAGGGGCAACACCATACCGGGACCAAATTTTGGGCTCGGGGTAAAAGATGCTCCATCAAACCAGCCCGGAATCAGTGAACGTCTCCCTTTTTTCATTTTAAAAGGCTCACTGATATGAGTTGTAATGCTAGAGAGGAATTTATCGGCTCTGCCGCTAAGAGATAGGATGGCACTTTGTCCGAACAGTTCAAAACACAGAGCTGCCGCAAGTGGATTTCCGGGAAGATTGAGAATAATACTATTTCCGATACGCCCAAACGTCGTCGGTTTCCCGGGTTTGATATCCACCGATTCGAACGCACCCTCAAAGCCCAGTGATTGAAATGCCTCTTTGGTGAAATCAGCATCTCCGACACTGACACCGCCTGAGGTGATGATAAGATCGGCATTGAGGGAGCGCCGAATATGCTCTTGGATCGATGATAGAGTATCTTCTGCCGTTCCGGTAAAGATTACATCACAACCGAGCTCTTCCGCCCGTGCACCAAATGTCGGGGTATTGGTGTTGTAGAGTTGATTGGCTCCCAGTGTTTCATGGTGCATTTTGAGCTCATTGCCGGATGAAAATAATGCAACACGAGGGCGGCGATGGACGCTAACATGGGTGATCCCCTGTGATGCCAGTAAAGAGATATGATGGGCATGAAGCATCGACCCCTGATCTAGCAAGAGCATTCCGGTTTGGATGTCTTCTCCTTTGAGTCGGATATGCTGAGAGGGCTTAATGGTTGAGGGGAAGGTAATGAGATCTCCCATGACACTTACCTCTTCAATCGGAACGATTGCCTCGCACCCTTGCGGTATTTTGGCACCGGTCATAATACGGATACATTGATTTTCGACAAGTCGGATTTCATCCCCGTCACCGGCAAAGATAACATGTGATTGTTGAAGAGTTTTTCCGGCATCTTCACAGCGAAGTGCATAACCGTCCATGGCTGAATTATCGAAAGAAGGGAGGGCGTAGGTGGCGGTAATGGTTTCGCATAAGACACGATGGACTGCATTTTCAATCGGTACAATTTCGCTTTGGGTCGGTGAAGCGAGGGAATAAACCAGTTTTAATGCCTCTTCTACGCTGATCGCCATCTTATCTCCTTGGGGTTATTTTCTCATCATGCCGCAATAAATGTTCACGTATGAGCAATGATTTAGATAGTCATTATAGGCAAATTAAGGTAAAATCCCCTTTATGGAAGCTATGTATAAAACCGGACTTAATATCCACTATTTTGGAGTGATTGTATTGATGGGAGTTGTCGTGTTCAACATCGTGATGTTGTCCCTTTCCCATCATATAATCCGATACGCTAAACGGATGCGGATTGTGATGCCGATTTCCGGTTCACTCATCGCCTTGATCCTTTTTACCGGTGCGGTGATGATGGCCGCTAAACATTTACAGTTCACTTTTTCGAATATAGCTATGATTGTTATCGCTATTGTGATGATTATTCTTGAAGCCAAACGGTACAAAACACTCAAGCGCAAAACCGATATCAGCCAAGAAGGTGCTTTTCGAGAATATAAGCAAAAAGCATTTCGTTTTTTGGGTATTGAAATGGCGTTGCTGATCACTATAAGTGTTTGGATGATGATCGTATGAAATTTCTCCTCCATGTAAATACCGGCTTAGATGAACTGAGCGTTAGCGGTGATGACTATAAGTATCTCATCAAAGTACGACGTCATAAAGCAGGGGACCTAATCGCGTTTCGCTCTCGTGAGAATTTACGGGAAGAGTACCGCTATCGTCTTGAACGTACGGATGGACGCAATGCTTATTTTACGCTTCAAACACATCATGGTTCACCGTGTGAAAGTGGGCGTCCATTGCACATCGGATGGTGTTTGATTGATCCGAAAACCATTGAGAAAACGTTACCGATGCTCACCGAACTTGGGGTAAGCAAAATTACTTTTATCCATTGCCGTCGCTCACAGCAAAATTTTCGTCTCGATTTTGACCGATATAAGCGTATCATGGAGAGTTCGATTATGCAGTGCGGTCGAACATCCTTGATTGAACTTGCCGAAACTCCGGCATTGAGTACCTTTTTAAAAAACAATCCTCAAGCGGTGATTTTCGATTTTGGTGGAGCTCCTCTGGCTCAAGAGGAAATGATTGATACCGTTGTGATCGGATGCGAAGGGGGATTTGATGAGAGTGAACGAAAAGGGTTTGCAGATCATCGAATCCGCCTTTTTCCTTCCCCAATGATTTTACGTTCGGAAACGGCAGCGGTTGCGATTGCATCGAGGTTATTGTAAAAAAAGAAATTTTTCGTTATAATTCGCCTCCAATTATCCGCCCCCGTACGGATATAAAACTATACCGACCGACGTACAACGCCGTCGATCACAAGGCAAAATTATGAAAAAAGATCTTCACCCTAACATCGTAGAATGTTCAGTTAGCTGTGCATGTGGTAACGAATTTACTACAACCAGCATTAAAGATTCGATCCGTGTCGATATTTGCAGCGCATGTCACCCGTTTTATACCGGTTCTGAGCGTCAAGTAGATACTGCCGGCCGTATCGATAAATTCAAAAAACGTTACGCATTAAATTCGTAATTTAAACCTTTGCCTCTTTGGGGGCAGAAACCGAGCACTCTTATGCTAAGCCTCGTCCCCACTCCTATCGGAAATATTTCTGATATTTCACTTCGTTCTCTTGACGTTTTATCCACCGCACAAACTATTCTTTGCGAAGATACCCGTGTTACCAAAAAACTGATTCATTTACTCAAAGAACGCCATAATCTTACGACTGCGGAACCGCAATTTTTGAGTCTTCATTCGCACAATGAGGCTGACTTTATTTCCAAACTCACTCCTGAATTTTTTAATCAAAATGTCGTTTATGTGAGCGATGCGGGGATGCCGGGGATCAGTGACCCGGGGCAGATGTTGATTAGCTATTGTATTGAACACGGTATTAGTTATGATGTTTTACCGGGGGCAAACGCGGTTCTGACGGCTTTTGTAGCGAGTGGTTTTATCCAAACCAAAATGCTTTTTTTCGGCTTTCTCCCCCACAAAGGGAACGATCGTTCAGCTGCTTTGCAAGAGGCATTGTATAACGGTTATACGACAGTATTGTATGAGGCACCGACTCGGTTGGAGAAACTTTTATCCGAAATAGCCGTTGCCGTACCGGATCGGAATGTTTTTTTGGCTAAAGAGCTAACGAAAAAATTTCAGCGGTTTTACCGAGGAAAAGCGACGGAACTTATCTCTCAAATGGATAAAGAGATTCGAGGGGAATGGGTTGTGGTGATTGAAGCTTCACAGGGAAAAAGCTCTTCTTTGAGCGAACAAGATATCTTAGCACTGGATATTCCGAAAAAAGCGGCATCCAAACTGATCGCCAAAATTACGGGTGAAAATCCCAAAGAGTGCTATCAGCGTCTCTTAAACACATAAAGGTAAAATAACGTATGCTTATTTATGGAAAACAACCGGTTTACTACGCACTAGAACGTCACAGGGATCGTATCAAGACCCTTTATCTGGCTAAAGAAGTCGAGAAAAAAGAGTATTCGGCACTCATGAAAATGGGTTTTGAGATCAAAAGGATCCCCGAACAAGCGGCTCAGGCCATGGTCAAAGGGGGAAATCATCAAGGCTTTATTGCCGATATTTCTCAGATTGTCCCTTATGCTTCTCCCTTTTTGAAGAAATGCGATTTTGTGGTGATCCTTAGTTCGATCACCGATATGGGGAATATTGGCTCACTCATTCGAAGTGCGTATGCATTAGGGGTTGATGCGATTGTTATTAGTGGCATTAAAGAGCCGAATCTGGAACCGATGATTCGTACCAGCAGTGGTGCAGCACTCGATATGCCTCTCGTTATTATTCATAATATTCATGACGTATTGCATGAATTGAAACAATCAGGTTTTCAGATATACGGTGCTGTTATGGATGGAGAGGATATACGGCAAACGGCGTTTGCCTCGAAACGCGCTTTGGTTTTGGGAAATGAGGGAGAAGGACTTAGCGGCCGAGTCCAGAAAAGTCTTGATGTCGGCATTTCGATTCCGATGGCGCATGATTTTGATTCTTTAAATGTCGGTGTTGCCGGCGCAATCTTGATGGAGAGAATGAGATGAAATGTAACACGTTTGAAGATTTACAGGCTCTGGGAACAGAGAAAATTCATGAACGAACCCATATTTCCCGTGATAAAGTAGAGTTGGTTCTGACTAAGTCCTACGGAGAGATCGGGCGGGTTCAATTCATGGGATACCTCTCAATTTTGGAACGTGAATACGGTATTGATCTCAATGATATCAAAGAAGAGTATATAGAGTTTAGTCAAAACCACGCACCGTTGCTCGCCCCAAAACAATCGGTCATTTTGCAATCCGTTTCCAACTCCAAACCAAAGTGGGTTATGGCAGGAATCGTTTTAATTCTCATTTTAATGGGAGCCGGATATTTTTTACAAGGAAAAATGTCAACAGAACCTCGTGAAGAGGTGATGCAGCTTACGACCTTGGCAGTTAGTGTTGTGGATGAGATGCAGGATGTAAATCTAAGTGATGCCAATGAGACGAACGTTACGGCTGCTCCTTTGGCGGTAGAAGCAAACCAAACGAAGCCAGGTGTTTCACCGACGATAGCTTCCGGTAAAGTGGTTACGATCCGCCCGACATATAAAGTGTGGTACGGGATGATTGATATGGCAACGGGCGAGAGGGTTCAAAACATTACGGCTGAGCCTATTATGATTGACACCGCTAAAAACTGGTTGATCTTTTTAGGACATGGGAGGGTTGAGCTTGACTCTTCAGGCGGGAAAACGGTTTTAACAGAGAAAGAGACGGTTCGATTTATTTGTGAAAACGGTGTTTTAAAACAAATCACTAAAGATGAATTCATTGAACGCAACGGCGGAAAAAACTGGTAAGCTCAGCCCAATGAAACATTTCGCACCCCTTGTGTGTTTCCCGTTTCTCCTTTTTGGTTCATCCGTGAATACCGAGATAGTGTTTACAGGTGAACCGACGGTAAGTGTACGGACAATTATGCAGGCCTTTAATGCCATAGGCTATAAATTTGAGGTTGATACGTTCATTGTTGAAAGCGGTTCAGGAAAGCTTCTGGGTACTGCAATCGGGAATAAAGCGTTCAACCCTCCTGCATTGGGAGAAAACCTCAAAGAGCAGGGAATAAAAATCGAACGTGCGCATATGGATGATAAAGGGCTGATCTTAACCCTCGACACCCAAAAGGCTCTTTGGAATACTCCTTTACTTGGAAGTGATGAGGGATCTGAATTAAAACGTGTCAACACACCGCAATGGTTTCGTGTTGAAGAGGGGCAGAATATCCGCATTGAGCCCCCTTATACCGGTAAATGGTATCCCGATATTGCTGTTTTGGATGTTTCTATGCAAGTACTCTCTTCATTTCGCTCGACGGAACCCAAAGAAGAACTTCAATTTGAGCTTCCAAAAGGGAGCTATTATCTCAAAGTATCTAACGCACAGGGGATGAAAGTTCTCAAAGAGGGGACATGGATTGAGTCGATGAGCCCCGGACGATAAGTGAGAGTATTATAGTTAAACTAAGCCTCTTATGTTAAAATGGCGCAATTTTTTAATCACAGGTTGTAGCCATGTTTGATGAAATCCAATTTGACCGGATTAAACGCCTTCCAAAATACGTATTTGCTGAAGTAAATGAGCTGAAAATGGCTCGCCGTCGTGCCGGTGCCGACGTTATCGATTTCAGTATGGGAAATCCAGACGGTGATACCCCGGAACATATCCGCAAAAAATTGGTTGAGTCGGCAGAAAAAACCAAAACGCATGGTTATTCGGTTTCCAAAGGGATTCCGAAACTTCGCCAAGCAATTTGTGATTGGTACAAACGTCGTTATGACGTTGATCTTGATCCCGATACGGAAACCGTTGCAACAATGGGATCGAAAGAGGGATATGCTCACCTCGCCTATGCAATTACCAATCCGGGAGATGTGGCAGTTGTTCCTGACCCAACCTATCCGATCCATTCGTATGCTTTTATTCTAGCCGGCGGAAACGTTCAAAAGATGAAACTCCCTTTTGATGAAGATTATAAAGTGGACGAAGATCTCTTTTTTGAACGTTTGGAAGAGGCGTTTCATGTATCGTTTCCTAAACCAAAGTATGTCGTCGTGAATTTTCCTCACAACCCGACAACGGCGACCGTAACTCCGGAATTTTATACTCGTATCGTCGAGATGGCAAAGCGCGAACGGTTCTATATTATCAGTGATATCGCGTACGGTGATTTGACGTTCGATGGCTATAAAACACCATCGATTATGTCGGTTCCTGGAGCAAAAGACGTTGCTGTTGAGAGTTTCACTCTCTCCAAAAGTTACAACATGGCGGGATGGCGTGTCGGTTTTTTTGTCGGAAATCCAAAGCTCATCGGTGCGCTTCAAAAAATCAAGAGTTGGTTGGATTACGGTATGTTCACCCCGATTCAAGTAGCGGCAACTATTGCGCTTAATGGTGATCAAACGTGTGTTCAAGAGATTACTGACAAGTATGACCATCGTCAAGATGTATTGATTGATGCATTCAACCGTGCAGGATGGCCTTTGCGCCGTAATCAAGCATCGATGTTTGTGTGGGCTAAAATTCCTGAATGTGCCATTCATATGGGAAGCCTTGAATTTTCAAAACGTTTATTGGTCGAAGCGAACGTAGCCGTTGCACCGGGAATCGGCTTTGGGGATTACGGCGATGAGTATGTCCGTATCGCATTGATTGAAAATGACAAACGAATCCGTCAAGCCGCTAAAAATATCAAGCAGTTCTTGAACACATTGAATGGTAAGGCTCACGAGTGACACGTGTCGGTGTTATCGGTGTCGGTACGGTAGGGCGCGCTGTTGTTCAGATACTCGAAGAGAACAAAACCATCATTGCAGCCCGTTCAGGCGATGAGATAATTGTTAAAAGCGGAGTGGTACGTGATCTTTCCAAAGTATCCGATCTGTCAATTGCCCTTTCGCAAAATCCCTATGATATTGTTGATGATCCTGAAATAGACATTGTGGTCGAATTGATGGGAGGGGTAGAACTTCCTCTTGAAATTGTTAAAAAAGCACTTCAGAACGGTAAAGCGGTGGTGACGGCGAATAAAGCCCTTTTGGCCTATCACCGTTATGAACTTCAAGACATCGCCGGAGATATTCCCTTTGAATTTGAAGCAAGCGTTGCCGGCGGTATTCCGATCATTAATGCTCTTCGTGATGGTCTCTCTGCCAATCATATCCTCTCCATCATGGGGATTATGAACGGAACGTGTAATTTTATGCTGACCAAAATGATGAGCGAGGGGACTCCCTTTTCTGAGGTTTTAGCCGAAGCGCAGCGTCTTGGGTATGCCGAAGCCGATCCGACATTTGATATCGGCGGATTTGATGCAGCCCACAAACTGCTCATTTTGGCATCGATTGCGTACGGTATCGATGCCAAACCCGAAGAGATTCTGATTGAGGGGATCGAGGGGATCACCCCTGCGGACATTGCATTCGCTAAAGAGTTCGGTTATACGATTAAGCTCTTGGGGATCGCCAAACGAGAAGGGGATGAAGTAGAACTTCGTGTCCATGCGGCGTTGGTTGATGAAGGTGCAATGATTGCCAAGATTGACGGTGTTATGAACGGGATCAGTGTCGTCGGTGATCGTGTCGGTGAAACCCTTTATTACGGTCCGGGTGCGGGCGGCAATGCGACAGCGAGTGCAGTAGTTGCCAATATCATCGATATCGTCCGCTCCGGCAAGCGTTCGCCGATGCTCGGGTTTAATCATCCGCTCGAAGAAGGGTTACATCTCAAAAATCAAGACGATATCCGTTCCAAATATTATCTTCGTCTCCGTGTATCGGATAAACCGGGAATATTGGCACAAATCACAAGCCTTTTTGCTGATCACTCTATTTCGATCGAAGCGGTTATTCAGCGTCCATCCGAGAGCGAATGTGCTCATTTGTTGTTTGCAACTCACGAAGCAACCGAACGCTCGATACATGCTCTTATGACGCAACTTGAAAGATTAGATGCCGTTTTAGAATCTCCATTTATGATTCGAATTGTGTAGCCACAATTCAAATCACATTTCTATTTTATACCTTAATAAAAATTTAACCTTAATTACTGTAATATACGCGTCCACTTTGCCCTTTCGGACAAATAGAATTGAATGTTTCTAACTGCGTTAAGCCGTAGTTACAAGTATTGGTGCGATCAATCTCACCTACGAAAAGCAAGTGATTTAAATCAACGGAGCCTACCGATGAAAGTACGTTCTTCAGTGAAGAAAATGTGCGACGATTGTAAAATCATCAAGCGCAAAGGGGTCGTTCGCGTAATCTGCAAAACCCCAAAACATAAACAGAGACAAGGATAAGCATGGCACGTATTGCTGGTGTGGACTTACCTAAGAAAAAACGTTTGGAATATGCATTAACTTATATCTATGGTATCGGTTTACATACTTCACGCAAAATTTTGGATGCTACTGGACTCGATTACAACAAGCGTGTATTCGAACTCAGCGAAGATGAAGCGGCAACAATCGCTAAAGAAATCCGAAACAGCGGTATTGCTGTAGAGGGTGACCTTCGTAAACAAGTTGCTATGGATATTAAAGCGTTGATGGATCTTGGTTCTTACCGTGGTCTTCGTCACCGTAAAGGTCTCCCATGCCGTGGTCAAAAAACCAAAACCAATGCTCGTACACGCAAAGGTAAAAAGAAAACCGTCGGCTCAGCCACAAAGTAAGGGATTAGAGTATGGCAAAAAGAAAAGCAACCCGTAAAAAAATCGTAAAGAAGAATATTGCTCGAGGTATCGTACATATCTTGGCTTCATTCAACAATACCCTTGTAACGGTAACAGATGAAATGGGTAATATGATCGCATGGAGTTCGGCTGGTGCCCTTGGTTTCAAAGGTTCTAAAAAGTCAACTCCGTTTGCTGCGCAACAAGCAGTAGAGTCTGCGCTCGAAAAAGCAATGGTCCACGGAATTAAAGAAGTGGGAATTAAAGTTCAAGGTCCAGGTTCTGGCCGTGAAACAGCAGTTAAAAGTGTTGGTGCGATCGAAGGTCTCCGTGTTTCTTTCATGAAAGACGTTACTCCACTACCACACAATGGATGTCGTGCGCCTAAGCGCCGACGAGTCTAAGGAGTTTAGCAATGGCAAGATATAGAGGACCCGTAGAAAAAATCGAAAGAAGATTCGGTGTAAGTCTTGGTTTAAAAGGTGAGCGTCGTCTTGCAGGTAAAAGTGCCCTTGACAAACGTCCTTACGGACCAGGACAGCACGGTCAACGCCGTACAAAAATTTCTGAATACGGTACACAGCTTCGCGAAAAACAAAAAGCGAAATTCATGTACGGTTTGAGCGAAAAACAAATGCGTTCATTGTTCGGTGAAGCAAAGCGTCGTACAGGTAACACCGGTACAAACTTGGTAATGCTTCTTGAGCAACGTCTTGACAACGTTGTTTACCGTATGGGATTTGCAACGACTCGTCGTTTTGCACGCCAATTGGTAAACCACGGTCACGTATTGGTTGACGGCAAACGTGTTGATATTCCATCTTACCGTGTAAAACCGGGTCAAAAAGTGGAAATTCACGAGAAAAGTAAAAAGAACAACCAAATCGTTCGTGCAATTGAGTTGACCAACCAAACCGGTCTTGCGGCATGGGTTGACATCGATCAAGATAAAGCGTTCGGTATTTTCACACGTCTTCCAGAGCGTGAAGAGGTTGTTATCCCAGTTGAAGAACGTCTAATCGTCGAGCTTTACTCGAAATAATCATTAAAGAAAGGGCGTTCAGCATGAAAAAAATTAAGACATCACCGCTTCTTCCGAAAGAGTTTGTCGTCGAGCAAATCAGCGCGAACGAAGCGAATATTATCGCCTATCCGTTTGAAACCGGATTCGCGGTTTCACTCGCTCATCCACTTCGCCGCTTTTTGCTAAGCAGTTCGGTTGGATACGCGCCGATCGGTATTAAAATTGAGGGTGCTAAACATGAGTTCGACTCTGTTCGCGGTATGCTCGAAGACATTTCGGATTTCATCATTAACCTCAAAGGTGTTCGTTTCAAATTGAAAAACGGACTCAAAGAGAAAGAGATCACTTACAGTTTCGCAGGCCCTTGTGAAATTCATGGACGTGATTTGGATAATGACGATGTCGAAGTGGTAACGCCAAATTCATTTTTGGCAACGTTGAATGAAGATGCGACGTTAACTTTCACCGTTAAAATTCATCAGGGTATCGGTTATGCACCGAGTGAAGATGTACGGGATGTATTAAGTGATGGCTACATCGCTCTTGATGCGTATTTTACACCGGTTCGCCGTGCAACTTATGCTATTGAGAACGTATTGGTTGAAGATAACCCGAATTTTGAAAAAGTAGTAATTAACATTGTTACTGACGGACAAATCTCTCCGGTAGATGCGTTTAAAAACGCATTGGAAGTTATGTACGCACAAATGGCGGTATTCAACAGCGAAGTGAGCATTAAAACTCCTGCGGCAACTGAGCGCAATGATGAGCATCCTGAGCTTAAACGTTTGGGTGCTCGTATTGAAGATCTTGGTTTAAGTGCACGCAGCTTCAACTGTTTGGATCGCTCTAACATCAAATACATCGGTGAAATCGTAATGATGAGCCAAAATGATTTGAAAGAAGTGAAAAACCTTGGTAAGAAATCGTTTGAAGAGATTTTAGAAAAAATCACTGAGTACGGTTATACTGTCGGGCAAGACTTGGCTGATGAATTGATCAGCGCAATTAAAAAGAAAATCGAAGCTGAATAAGCTTTAAACTATTATAGGAAGTATCTCATGAGACATCGTCACGGATACCGCAAGCTAGGTCGAACGAGCGCACATCGTGAAGCTTTGTTGACCAACCTTAGCATTGCGTTGATTGAACACGGTAAAATCGAAACTACGTTGATGAAAGCAAAAGAACTTCGTTCATTTGCTGAAAAATTGATTACAACTGCACGTACAGGTGATGCAAACGCTCACCGTTCTGTGTTCGCTGTATTACAAAACAAAGAAGCAACGAAACAACTTATGAATGAAGTTGCTCCTAAATATACTGAGCGTAACGGTGGGTATACTCGTATCGTTAAAACTCGCATTCGTCGTGGTGATGCTACACCAATGGCGTACATTGAACTCGTTTAACGAGTTCAATACCTCCCCCTTAAATCGAGCTTCGCTCTAAAACTACCCTTTTCCCATTAGTGCATGTAAAGAGCATTTTTTATACCATAACACAATATTAGAGCGTTTATTTAAAGGTACAATAACTATGATTCCATTTAGCGATGAAGAATTGATACAGCCGGTTCGCAGTGTCATTGATAAAATTCGTCCGAGCCTAGCGTTGGACGGCGGTGATATAGCATTTCTTACAGTTAAGAATGGAACAATATATGTACAATTACAAGGTGCGTGCATTGGATGTTCAAGCAGCGGTAATACACTAAAATACGGTGTTGAACGTCAATTGCGGATGGATATCCATCCAGAATTAAATGTCATTAACGTACCGCAGGGTATGGAACATCAAATCGACGCATTATAATTTCACATCATTGAGCCGATATTAGAATAATACATAGGAGGGATATCTATGAAAACCATTACCTTATCTAAAACCCTCAAGCAAGCAAATGAACATTTTTTGGCGGGTCAGTACACTGAAGCTTTACGTGATTATTCATTAGCACTTAAAGACCACCCTGATTCTAAAGAGGCCTACAACGGTGCGATTTTATCTGACATGGCTATGGGCGGTGAAAGTGCCGGGGAAGCATTGTTTGATTACTATACAATTTTGCGCAGTGAAGATGTCGAAACGGCGGATACGGTAATTTCTGAAATTTTACAGACAATGGACGGAACATTGGATCAGTTGTCCGGATTGTTTGATGAGACCGTAAAACAGCGTTTGGCATATGAAGACGGTATTATGTACACAGAGTTTAAAGAGTTGGTTGAGAGTGAAAATGATTTTAACCGAATTTTTGAAAACATTATGTTCTCAACGCGTGTCATTATTACCGAGAAAGAAGATTTTGTTGATTTTTTGGATAATCTGATCGATCATGGGTACAAAGAGATGGCACTGAGTTATTTGGAAAGTGCTCTTGGTGTCTATCCGAATGATCGACAGCTTCGCAATTTGTTACGTCGTTTAGCCAAGGGGAAAAGCATTGAAAATTGAGATTGAAGGTCAGCCTTATCGATTCATTAGTGAAAATTCAAGCGATTGCAACAGTGAATGTGCTTTTTTACTGACAAAGCAAAATGAGAAGTACAAAGAGGATGCTCTTTCCCGTGGGGCTCACTCAATAATCGCCCCAGAGGAATGCTGGAGACTTTTTGGATTGGATCGCATCTGTGTTATCGGTATTACCGGAACGAACGGGAAAACGACAACCGCGAGTGCTATTTATTCGTTATTGCTTGATTTGGGACACAAAGCAGCCATGCAGGGTACGCGCGGCTTTTTTATGAATGATGCGCCGATGGAGGGGAAAACGCTTACGACCCCGAGCGTACTCAATACCTATCGTCATATGGCACACGCAATAGCTTCAGGGTGTGAGTATTTCGTGATGGAAGTAAGCTCTCATGCGATCGAACAAGAGCGGATCGCCGGGATTACGTTCGGATTGAAGATCTTAACCAACATCACTCAAGATCATCTCGATTATCATGCAAGTATCGAAGAATATACACGGATTAAAAATCTCTTTTTCCAAGATGAGACGAAAAAGCTGATTAACAAAGATGAACCCAAGGCTGAGTTTAATTTCAAAAATGCCTTTACGTATGGAGTCGAAAATCCGGCTACCTATAAAATTATTGCGTATTCTCTGAATAACGGTGTAAGCGGCGTAATGAAACATTTCGAAGATCACGTTCCGTTTGTTACTTCGTTGCACGGCTTTTTTAATCTCTATAATATTACTGCGGCAATGGCAGCGGTTCATTTGGTAAGCAACGAAAGTCTGGAAAAAATTGCCGATGCGGTTGAAAATTTCGGCGGTGTAAGCGGACGTATGGAGGTGGTTAGCGAATCTCCTCTTGTGATTGTTGATTTTGCCCATACTCCTGATGGGATGGAACAGGTACTCAATGCCCTTAAAGAGAAAGAGGTATTGGTCGTTTTCGGTGCAGGCGGTGATCGTGATCGGACAAAGCGACCATTGATGGGACGAGTCGCGAGTACGTATGCTAAAAAAGTGTATGTAACGAGTGATAATCCCCGCTTTGAAGACCCAGATGCCATTATCGAAGATATTTTGGCAGGGATTGAAGATAGATCGAATATTTTTGTTGATGTTAATCGCAGAGCTGCAATTGCTCAAGCACTTAAAGAGCGTAGCGGCGATGAAGTGGTTTTGATTCTAGGAAAAGGGGATGAAACCTCTCAGATCATTTACGATCAACATCTCCCGTTTGATGATCGCGTCGTAGCCCGTGAGTTGTTAAAAGAGATTTAAACCGACAAGTTGCTTACTGGAGCTTAATATGCACTGGTAGGATTTGGCTATAATACCGTTATTAATTTGCGGTGTCAAAAGCACACTGATTTCAAGGATGTAGTAGATGGGTATCCCACAACCGGCGTTTTATATTTTCAAATGTGAACAAAGTTCCCCTCCGGGCATGCCAAAACCAAGCTGTGTTAATCCGCAGACTCAGGATTTGTTTCAACATTTGGCTCAAACATTGATGCAAAAAGGTCTCATTGCAACCGTACAACCGATCCGTACTTCATGCATGAACCGCTGTAATGTCGGACCGATTATGTTGGTAGAACCGGGACATGTCATGTATGCGGGACTTACAAAAGAAAAAATCAATGAAATTATCGATCGTCATATCATTGGCGGTGAAGTGGTACAAGAGTATGTTATTCCCTCTGATCTATGGGATACGGCAATCAGCCCTGCTGACATGATGAAGCAGATGGGACGCTAATCGATGTTGATCGAAATGCTCTACAGTAAAATACACCGTGCTACGGTCACCGACGCTAATCTTAATTACGTCGGTTCGATCACGATTGACGAAGAACTTTTGGAAGCTTCCAAAATGCGTGTAGGTCAAAAAGTGGAAATCCTCAACATTAATAACGGTGAGCGGTTTTCGACCTATATTATTCTTGGTGAGCGCGGTCAACGTGATATTTGTCTAAACGGCGCTGCGGCGCGTAAAGTACATAAGGGTGATAAGATTATTATCGTTGCCTATGCCACATACAATGATAATGAACTCGAAAACTACAAACCTACCGTCGTATTAGTCGATGATGAGAATGCAATCACCGACATAATCGAGAAGATATAAGCTCGCTCATGCTACACTTTCGCTAAAAAATAGTGGGAGAACAATGGAGCAGTTTGAAGCATTTTTAAGTTCACACCTTCCAACTGTTGAGAGCTTTCACCCCCATTACGAGTCATCTTTGCATCAAATGCTTATCGGTGGCGGAAAACGGTTTCGCCCGGCACTTTTATTGGGAGTCGTTGGTGCTTATAACCCGCTTTTAATCCAAAGTGCCTATTCGGTTGCATTAGCGATTGAACTGCTCCATACTTATTCTTTGATTCATGATGATCTTCCCGCTATGGATAATGCCGATTTGCGTCGAGGTCTTCCAACTCTCCACAAAACATACGATGAAGTGAGTGCCATTTTAGCCGGTGATGCACTTAACACCTATGCCTTTGAAGTCCTTTCCAATGCTCCGCTTTCTGATCGAGTGATTGTTAAATTGGTTCGCTCTCTTGCCTATAACGGCGGAGTGCATGGGATGGTTTTGGGTCAAGCGATTGATTGCCATTTTGAAAATCAGCGTTTAGAATTGGATCAAGTGAAAATGCTTCATATTCACAAAACGGGGAAACTCATTGCCGCATCGTTACAAATGGGGGCATTTATTGTTGGACGTGACGATCTTGCGCACTCTTTATATGATTTTGGGATTGATTTAGGGTTGCTTTTTCAGATTCAAGATGACATTTTAGATGTGACACAAAATGATGAACAAGCGGGTAAGACTACCAATAACGATCAGGCAAAAAATAGCTTTGTCACTTTATTAGGATTTGAGAAAGCTATGGAAGAAGCGGATGTTTTGGCCGAAAAAATTACCCAACAAATGATGAGTTTTGATGAGAATTTGCAGCGTGAGTTGTCACCAACACTTAACCACTACATTAACCGACACAAGGACTAAACGATGAGTAATACAACACGCCAAAAAATGGCTGATACAATCCGCTTTTTAGCGGCAGACATGGTTCAACAGGCCTCTTCAGGACATCCGGGCGCTCCGATGGGATTGGCAGATATCGCGGTTGTTCTCTCTGAACATCTCAATCACAACCCGAAAAATCCAAAATGGCTCAATCGTGACCGTTTAGTCTTCTCCGGCGGACACGGGACTGGATTGATCTATTCCCTTTATTATCTTTGGGGATACGGATTGGAGATCAGTGACCTTCAAAACTTTCGTCAGCTTGATTCTAAAACTCCGGGACATCCTGAGTACGGTCACACGGCTGGAATTGAGATTACAACCGGACCTTTGGGACAAGGAATTGCCAATGCGGTCGGTTTCGCTATGGCTTCCTCATATGTCGGCAACAAAGTAAACTCAGAAACGGCAGCATTGATCGATCATAAGGTTTACTGTTTGTGTGGTGATGGTGACCTCGAAGAGGGAATTAGTTATGAAGCGTGTTCGATTGCAGGGCATATGGGATTGGATAATCTGGTCTTGATTTACGATTCAAACTGCATTACGATCGAGGGATCGACCGAGCTTAGTCTCAGTGAAAATATGAGAGATCGTTTCGAGTCTCAAAACTGGGCAGTTTTGGAGATTGACGGACACAATTTTGATGAGATTGACAGTGCATTGACTCAAGCTAAAACCATTAAACGTCCGGTACTTATCATAGCAAATACCGTAATCGCTAAAGGCGGTGGTAAAATGGAAGGGACTCACCATGCCCACGGAGCACCTTTGGGACATGATGTGATCAAAGAGTCAAAAATTGCGGCAGGGTTTGACCCTGAAGCAACCTTTGCAGTTGATGCGGATGTGTTGGAACGTTTCCGATGTGCGATTGAGAAAGGGGACTTGGCAGAGCGTGAATGGAATCACCGTCTTAAAGAACTCCCTCTTTCTGAGCAAAACGAAGCGTATGAGCAGTTGATGAATCCTGATTTCAGTCGTATCCAATGGCCTAGTTTCGAAAAAGCCGATGCAACGCGTAATACGAACGGTATTATTTTGAACGCCATTGCCAAAGCGATTCCAGGGTTCCTCGGAGGTTCTGCTGACCTTGGACCATCGAATAAAACTGAACTTACCAATATGGGCGATTTCCCTAAGGGTAAAAATATCCATTTCGGTATTCGTGAGCATGCGATGGCATCGATCACCAATGCGATGGCCTTGTACGGTCCGCTAATGCCATTTAGTGCAACCTTCTTCGTATTCAGCGATTACCTCAAACCATCAGCTCGTATTGCTGCGTTAAGCGGAATCCAGCATTTCTTTATTTGGACCCATGATAGTATCGGTGTGGGTGAAGACGGCCCTACTCATCAACCGATTGAGCACTTGAGCCAGTTCAGAGCCTTGCCGAATTTTTATGTTTACCGCCCTGCAGATGGCGCTGAGAATGTCAAATGTTGGCAAAAAGCCCTCTCGATGAAACACTCACCCTCAGCATTTGTCTGTTCACGTCAAAATCTTCCGTTGCTCCCATCCGCAGTTCACGGAGATGCTGAAAATGGTGGTTACTTGCTGATTGAACGACCAAATGCTACCGTTACCATTATGGCATCGGGTTCTGAAGTCGGTTTAGCAATCGAGTCTGCTGAACTCCTCCTATCTCGCGGTATTGCAGCCAATATTGTGAGTGTCCCGTGTTTTGATCTCTTATTAGAACAACCACAAAGTTACATTGATACTATTATCAAGCCGGGGACAAAACGTGTTGCGATTGAAGCGGCACGAGGATTGGAATGGTATCGTTTTGCCGACAGCGTTGTGGCAATGGACGGATTTGGTGCCAGTGCACCTGCCGATAAATTGTTTGAAAAATTTGGATTCACTGCGGAAGCCATCACAGCTAAAATTTAACTTCTGCCTCGTAGAGGCTAGCTTTAGTAGCCCAAGCGGCTAGCGTAGCGAAAGGGATGTATTCCTTTCGCGTCAAAGGAAATAGATGAATGATTCTCCTGAATATTTAGAGAAGAAGCGTTTTTTTGATTCGCTGATTACCCTTTATGGGCGTAATGTAGCGGTCGAAGTACTTCGTGATCAGGATGTACAGATTCACAAACTTCACCTCTCGAAAAGCAACCGCAGTGATGAGACGATAGAAGAGATTATGGCATTGGCCCAAATGCGTGGCGTGGAGATCAAGTACCACACCAAAGAGTCATTATCCCGTATCTCTAAAAACAGTGCTCAGGATCAGGGGGTTGCGATTGATGTCGTGAGTCAAAATTACCGTAGTGCTTCTAATATCGCGACCGATTTACCGGGTTCATTTCGTCTATTAGCGTTAGATGGGATCAATAACCCTCAAAATTTAGGGATGATTGTCCGCTCCGCTGCCGCCAGCCGAATTGACGGCATTGTATTGCCACGCCGCAACAGCACCAAACTCTCACCTTTGGTGATGAAAGCGAGTGCGGGTACATTGTTTAAAATCCCGATCTATTACTGTGAGGATTTGAGTGAAATTCTAACCTTGAAAGACACGGCGATTATTACGCTTTCCTCTCATGCACGCGATGATATTCACTCGTTGAAAATTCCATCACGTGCAATTTTTGTCTTAGGGAATGAATCGGAGGGGGTGAGTGATACTGTGATGAGAGCCTCGACACACAGTGTGAGCATTCCCATGTATCGCGGAGTGGAATCGCTCAATGTTGCCGTAACGGCAGGGATTGTTAGTTTCCTACCATAAGGTTATAAGGCCGCTCAATCGCGTCAACCACTTCACCGACACTCATATGTCGGCTTTTTCGTAAAAATTCCTGCCCTTGAAAAAAGATTAGTATTGTTGGAATCGCAAAAACACTAAAATGAGATCCGATTTCGGGAGTTTCCGAGATATCAATACTCTCTGCTACAAAAGTGGGAAAGTTATCCATAATGGCTTCGGTCAGTTTGGGTTTGAGGGCATGACATACATTGCAGGTCGGTGCGCTGAAATAGAGCATCACTGCGTCATTGGTATTTAGAGTTTGGTTGATTGATTCTAATGTTTGCATAAAGGTATTATAGTGAAATTTCATCGTGCGTATGTAGAGGTAACCAATGTATGCGGATTGGCATGTACATTTTGCCCTCCAAAACTTAATCCTACGACGACGATGGAACTCCCGTTTTTTAAAAAGGTAGTTGAAGAGTTATCCGCTTATACGGATGAGATTGCCCTTCATGTGATGGGGGACCCAATGGTCCTCACCAATTTAAGAGAGTATTTAGAGATTGCCTATGCGAGTGGATTGAAGGTGATGATCACTACGAGCGGATTTTATCTCGATTCGGCACGGCGTGAAGCTCTTTTTCACCCTTCAATCCGTCAGATTAATATATCACTCAACAGTTTTAATAAAAATAGTGTTTCTCGAAGTTTTGAGAGTTATATGGACCCTATCTTAGAATTATGTGATGAGAAGCTGTTGCGGAGTAAAGATTTTTTTATCAATTTAAGAGTTTGGAATTTGGATGAAGAACAGAGTGAAAAAGAGTTTAATGAAAAACTCTTTGAACTTTTAGAGAGACATTTTGATCTTGAGGAGGGGAGCGTTGCTTCTCAGATCAATGGGGAACGTCAATCGATTCGACTGGCATCTAAAATACTTCTCCATTTTGATCGTTATTTTGAGTGGCCGAGCCTGAGCAATACTCACGAAAGTGACGGTTATTGTCAGGGGCTTGACAAGCAAATTGCTGTTCTCTCTGATGGTCGTGTCGTACCGTGTTGTTTGGATTCAGAGGGGATTATGGAGCTGGGTAACCTGAGAGAGACAAATTTGGGTAAAATTCTGAAAACGAAACGCTCCTTAGCAGTTGTCAATGGCTTTGCCAAGGGAATCTGTAGCGAAGAGCTGTGTCAAAAATGCTCCTATAAAGAGCGATTCAATACCAAGGAGCAAACATGTCAGAAAACATACTAGAATCGATTAATAATCGTGTTGCTCTTTTTAATGAAGGTATTGACGAAAGCGTCCATATTTATGAGATCGCGAGTCTACTTAAAAATCTTCATGATGAAGATGAAGAACTGTACGGTAAAACCCTTGAAACGCTTCCGCATGAAATTTTGGCGGAAGTTCTCCTTGAGATGCCTCAACAACATATGGAAGAGGCGTACGAGCAGTTAGGGGCAGAGCATCTCGCGAGTTTGGCTTCTGAACTTGATACCGACGATGCGGCGGATCTGATCCAAAACATCGAAGAGGTAAATGAAGAACTCGCCGAAGAGGTCCTCTCTAAACTCACCGATGATGAGCGTGCGACGATCGAAACACTGATTTCGTATGAGGACAATGAAGCGGGCGCATATATGCAAACCGAGCTTTTTGAAGCACGCGCGGAGGAGAGTGTCGGAGATTCAATTAAACGGCTACGTGCAATGAAAGCCGAAGAATTGATTGATAACGTTCATCAAGCTTTTGTAGTTGATAAACATCGTCGCCTTATCGGTGCAATTTTGTTGGAGGATTTAATCCTTCATGAAAGCAATGAGTTGTACGGCGAGATTATGCATGATGGACACAACACGGTTCACGTTCATGCTCATGATGATATTTATGATGTCGTCGAAGTTTTTGCCAACTATAATTTGAATACACTTGCTGTTGTGGATGAAAACCAGATTCTTTTGGGCCGTATTACGGCGGATGATATCCATGACGTTATGGAAGAACGCGCAACAGAGCAGATTTACCACATGGCAGGGGTAAATGAAGAGGCAGAAGATGATGAAGAGTTCTGGAGCATCGGAAAAACCCGCGCGATTTGGTTGGGGATCAATTTACTCACAGCGATAGCGGCATCGGTTGTAATCGGAATGTTTGATGCCACGATTGAGGCGATTGTTGCCTTGGCTATTTTAATGCCTATTGTTGCCTCGATGGGGGGTAATGCCGGAACACAGACTTTGACCGTTACGGTTCGTAAGATTGCACTGGGTGAGATTGAAGGAAAAGAGGCCTATTCTACGGTTAAAAGAGAGGTTATGTTAGCTCTTTTTAATGGGTTTATTTTCTCAATTCTGATTGGATTGGTAGCCTATTTATGGTTTAAAATCCCATTGTTAGGCTTAGTTATTGCATTATCAATGATTATTAATCTTTTCTTTGCGGGATTTTTTGGTACTATTATCCCATTGGGTCTTCGTCGTGCCGGTATTGATCCGGCAATCGGCTCGACCGTTATCTTGACCACCGTTACTGATGTGGTTGGATTTTTGAGCTTTTTAGGGCTCGCTACACTTATATTACTTTAAAAGGATACACTCTTGGACAGGCGGATACGCTACTTTATTGAAGACTATTGGGATATCTTTATTGGGATATCTGCAATGGCGCTCGCATTTATTTTTCATACTCAGCATGATTCGATGATGGCTACACTTTTTTCGGCCATTGGGATTGCAGCACTTTCTCTCACGGTTGCTGAAGTAGCGGATATTCTTTCCGAACGTCTCCAAGAGCCTTATGGCAGTTTTGTACTTACTTTTAGCGCCGTTGCCGTTGAGATTATCCTCCTTTATGTTATTTTACTGGAAGTTCGTCACTCTCCTGAAGTCTTAGAAACGGTAAAGGGGGGGATTATTTCGGCGGTTATCGTCGATTTGAATGTTCTCCTTGGTCTTGCCGTCTTTTTAGGGGGACTGGCGTATACGCAGCAGCAACATAACAAAGAGACCTCCAGCGCTTACAGTACCGTTTTGTTTGTCGCTTCTAGTGCTTTGCTGGTGCCGGGGTTATTGAGTCACACAGAACATGGAAGTGCTGCATTAACTCATGTCAGTCATTTAATCGCTGGGGTATTGCTCCTTTTTTACATCATTATTTTTATTTTCCAAACCCGTACTCACACCCACTTTTTTAAAGCGACGGCTCGCAGTCGCTTTTTCCGTTTGAAACGAAAACTTCAAGAGGAAGAAGATGCGGAGATTGATGAAAACGAATCAAGCGATTATGTTTTTGAACATCTCAGCACCCCCGTTAATTTCGCGGCGATTTTTGGGTTTATTGCCATTATCGCATTTGGAGCAGAAATCTTTGCCGGTGAAGGTGTTCATATTGCAAAAGAGTACGGTATTTCAGCAGGATTAGCTGGTTTGGTGATTGCAATTATCAGCGTATCTCCTGAGATTTTCACCGCCGTACGTGCGGCGCGTAACGATCAAATTCAGCGGGTTGTCAATATTGCCATGGGGGCTTCAACGGTATCGATTATTTTAACGGTCCCAATTTTAATGATGTTGGCGTATATGTCAGGGATTAATCTTACCCTCGACTTTAACCCGCTTCAAATCGGTGCTTTACTCCTAACAATCCTATTGGTATGGAAAACAACCGATGAGGGGGAGACCAACTACTTTGAGGGGGCATCGCACATGATGTTCTTTCTCAGTTACGCCATTATTGCCGCGTATTATTAGCCTATGATCATCCTTTTTTCACCGAGCGAAGGGAAACGGGAGGGGGGAACGCTCCCTCCGCTTACTCAACAAAGCCTTATTTTTCCTGATCTGTATTCGAAGCGTCTTGCAGTAATCGAGCAGTATCAAACTTTGACGCACAGAGGGAGCGACGAAGAGCTGTATGAACTCTTTGGGCTCAAAGATACCAAAGAGTATGAACGGTATAAATTCCCCTTTAGCACAATGCCTACGATGAAAGCGATTGAACGTTACGATGGGGTAGCGTATGATTATCTCTCTTACACGCGACTCTCATTGGAAGATCAACACTATATTGATACCCATACCATTATTTTCTCCAATCTTTTCGGACCGATCCGTGCCGGTGATTCAATCTTTGATTACAAACTCAAGCAGGGTTCTTCGATCGGAGCCTTTGCGCCTGATAAACATTATAAAGAGAGTTTTAGCACTGCGCTGGATGAGATAATAGGTGATAATGAGATTTTAGATTTAAGAGCTGGGTATTACGACAAATTTTATATCCCTAAAAAACCAAGTGTTACCTTGAAGTTTCTTAAAGGGGGGAAAGTGGTAAGTCACTGGGCAAAAGCATATCGGGGGATTATCCTGCGTGAAGCGGCAAAGCACCAAATATCGTCGATAGAAGAGTTATTAGCGATGAATATCGAGGGATTGATTGTACGTGAAATAATGGAGACGAAAAAGAAAAAAGAGGTCGTTTATTCGATTGTTTGATTTTCTTTCAAATAGGCTTGACTTTTTAGAAAAGAGTGTATATAATTTCGGCTCCATTTCACCAATGCCGGCATAGCTCAGTTGGCTAGAGCAATTGATTTGTAATCAATAGGCCCGGGGTTCAAATCCTCGTGCCGGCACCATTGAATGAAATCGGAAACGCATTACATTTATCAGTGTTAGACCAGATTATGGCCGTGGTGAGATACTCAAGTGGCCAACGAGGGCAGACTGTAAATCTGCTGATTTTTATCTTCGAAGGTTCGAATCCTTCTCTCACCACCATCTGCGGGAATAGCTCAGTTGGCTAGAGCGTCAGCCTTCCAAGCTGAATGTCGCGAGTTCGAGTCTCGTTTCCCGCTCCACTGGGAGCTGAAGTACAATTCGCAATATTTACTTCATCATTACCTTAAGACCGTAAAATAGTTTTTAAGCTTCCAAAATACATTTTATCATTGTTTTATGCTCACGTGGCTCAGGGGTAGAGCACTTCCTTGGTAAGGAAGAGGTCGGCGGTTCAAATCCGCTCGTGAGCTCCAGTAATAATATTGTAATTTTTTGAAAGCTTGAAAGCTATTTCAGCTGTTTTTTGGTATAATTCCAAATTCATTTACACATTCAGTCGGAGGACACTATGGCAAAAGAGAAATTTGAACGTACAAAACCACATTGTAACATCGGTACAATCGGTCACGTCGACCACGGTAAAACTACGTTGACTGCAGCTATTACAGCTGTACTTGCGGTAACAAACGGCGCAAAAATGATGGATTACGATGCAATCGATAATGCACCAGAAGAGCGTGAGCGCGGTATTACCATCGCTACTTCACACGTTGAATACGAAACAAACAACCGTCACTATGCACACGTTGACTGTCCTGGACACGCCGACTATGTTAAAAACATGATTACCGGTGCTGCACAAATGGACGGCGCTATTCTTGTTGTTTCTGCAGCGGATGGCCCAATGCCACAAACACGTGAGCACATCCTTCTTTCTAAACAAGTCGGTGTTCCGTACATCGTTGTTTTCATGAACAAAGAAGATATGGTTGATGATGAAGAGCTTCTTGAGCTTGTAGAGATGGAAATTCGTGAACTTCTTGATATGTACGATTTCCCGGGTGACGATACTCCAATCGTAGCTGGTTCAGCTCTTCGTGCACTTGAAGAAGCAAAAACTGGTGTTCTTGGTGAGTGGTCAGCAAAAATCCAAAAGCTTATGGCTGAGGTAGATGCTTATATCCCACAACCAATCCGTGAAACAGATAAAGATTTCTTGATGCCGGTAGAGGACGTTTTCTCTATCTCTGGTCGTGGAACTGTTGTTACTGGTCGTATCGAGCGTGGTACAATCAAAATCGGTGAAACTATCGAAATCGTTGGTATCCGTGATACACAAACAACTACCGTAACTGGTGTTGAGATGTTCCGTAAAGAAATGGAAATGGGTGAAGCGGGTGACAACTGTGGTCTTCTTCTCCGTGGTACTAAGAAAGAAGATGTTGAGCGTGGACAAGTTCTTTGTAAACCTAAATCAATCACTCCTCACACAAAATTTGAGGCTGAGATTTACGTATTGAGCAAAGAAGAGGGTGGACGTCATACTCCATTCTTCAATGGCTACCGCCCACAATTCTATGTTCGTACAACCGATTGTACAGGTGCTATCACTTTGCAAGAAGGTACTGAGATGGTTATGCCTGGCGATAACGTGAAAATCAATGCAGAATTGATTCACCCAATCGCTATGGAAGAGGGTACTCGCTTCGCTATCCGTGAAGGTGGACGTACTGTCGGCGCTGGGGTTGTTTCTAAAATCCTTGCATAATTTTATCCGGCCCTAGGGTCGGAACATAAGGTCAAACATGCGTGAAAATATCCATTTAGCGTGTGAGAAGTGTACTCGTCGTAACTATCACACAAGTAAAAATAAAAAGACTCATACTGAAAAGTTTTCAGTACGTAAGTTTTGTAAATTTTGTCGTGAACACACGGTTCATAAAGAAGCAAAACTTTAAGTCGTATCCCCTCGGGGATTCTTAATCATATAGGTCAGTAGTTCCAATGGTAGAGCGCCGGATTCCAAATCCGATTGTTGGGGGTTCGAATCCCTCCTGGCCTGCCACCCATTTTCTACTAATGATGCTTACGGGCTTTATTCGTTGGAAATGTCCTGAGGATAGAAATAAATGAAAAATACATTAAGTCAAACCATTCACAATGCGAAAATGGAACTTGCAAAAGTTATTTTCCCGACTAAACCACAAGTGAAACAAGCATTTATTGCGGTTATTGCGGTTGTTACATTCGTTGTGTTGTTTTTAGCACTGGTTGATTTTATTATGTCTTCAACCGTTTCAGCAATTTTGAGTTAAGGAAAAAACATGGCACATCGTTGGTACTCGATTCAAACCTATGCCGGTAGTGAACGCAGTGTTAAAGCCGCTATCGAAAATATCATTGCTGAAAACAATCTTCAAGATGTGATTACAGAAGTAATCGTTCCGACGGAAGATGTTATCGAAGTGAAAAATGGTAAAAAGAAAATCACTGAGCGTTCATTGTACTCAGGGTATGTGTTTGCAAATATGGATCTTAGTATTGATCTTCAACACCGTATCCAATCACTGCCGCGTGTTGCAGGGTTTATTGGTGAATCAAACAAGCCGACTCCCCTTAGCGAGAACGATATTGCGGTGATCTTGGATCGTGTTACGAACCGTTCGGCTCCGAAACCGAAAGTCTTCTTCGACAATGGAGAGATGGTTCGTATTGTTGACGGTCCGTTTGCAAACTTTACCGGTACAGTGGATGAATATGACCTCGAGCACGGAACATTGAAGCTCAATGTTTCTATCTTCGGACGTAGTACTCCGGTTGATATTTCGTACACTCAAGTCGAAAAAATAATTTAATCTCAAAAAAAGGAAGCACAAATGGCAAAGAAAATTACGGGCTACATCAAGTTGCAAGTACAAGCCGGCGCTGCTAATCCAGCCCCTCCGGTTGGACCAGCACTCGGTCAACGTGGTGTTAACATCATGGAATTTTGTAAGGCGTTCAACGAGCGTACAAAAGATAAGGCAGGTTTTAAACTCCCTGTTGTTATTACGGTATATGCGGATAAAACGTTCTCATTCATCACAAAACAACCCCCTGCATCTGCTCTCATCATGAAAGCGGCTGGTCTTAAAAAAGGGACTGATAATCCGATGAAAAACAAAGTGGGTAAAATCACTAAAGCTCAATTGATGGAAATCGTTAAGCAAAAAATTCAAGATATGAATACAGATGATATCGATGCAGCTGCGGCAACAATCGCTGGTTCTGCTCGTTCTATGGGTGTTGATATCGTAGATTAATTTCTACACTACTCTTCGACCGCAAAGAGGCTAAATCTTGCGGCAGATTCTAAAATTGGAGAATTCAAATGGCTGGAAAACGCTACAAACAACTTAGTGAAAAAATTGATATGTCAAAAAGCTACTCTGTATCGGATGCTGCGGCGTTCGTAAAAGAGCTTAAATCTGCAAAATTTGACGAAACCGTTGAAATTGCATTAAACCTTGGTGTTGACCCTCGTCACGCTGACCAAATGATCCGTGGTGCTGTTGTGCTTCCTCACGGTACTGGGAAAGTGGTTCGTGTTGCCGTTTTCGCAAAAGGTGCAAAAGTAGACGAAGCTAAAGCTGCAGGTGCTGATATTGTTGGTGCTGAAGATTTGGTTGAGCAAATCAAAGCAGGAAACATCAACTTCGATATCGTTGTTGCTGCACCTGATTGTATGGGTCTCGTTGGTCAAGTAGGACGTATCCTCGGGCCAAAAGGGATGATGCCGAATCCTAAAACAGGAACGGTTACAGCGGATATCGCAAAAGCGGTTAGCAACGTTAAAGGCGGACAAGTAAATTTCCGTGTTGACAAAAAAGGGAACATCCATGCCGGTATCGGTAAAGTGAGTTTCGACACCGATAAAATTGAAGAAAATATCAAAGCATTTGTCGGTGCTATCAACCGTGCAAAACCTTCTACTGCAAAAGGGCGCTACATCAAAAATGCAGCATTGTCATTGACAATGAGCCCTGCGATTAAATTCGAAACACAAGAATTATTAGATATCCGTTAAGGAAATCATTGACGGGGCTCTGTTCCGTCATACTTTATCTTATGGACTGAAGACAGTAGGGGGCTTAGGCCTTAATCAGAAATACTCTGCCCCGCTTGAAGTTGTTATGTCTGGAAAGGAGAAACTATGAATAAATCACAGAAATCTGAGATCGTTAGTACTTTGACCAATGAGTTCAAATCTTCTGCAGCAGTTATTATGTGTGACTATCGTGGTTTAGCTGTGTCTGAACTCGAAGCACTTCGTAAAATTGCACGTGAAAAAGATTCAAAAGTTCAAGTTGTAAAAAATACACTTGCAACTATCGCTTTGAACAATGCAGATATGAGCGGTATCGAAATTAAAGATACTAATATTTTTGTTTGGGGAGCTGATGCTATCGCTGCTTCTAAAACAGCGGTTGATTTCGCGAAAGCAAATGATAAATTTGTGATCCGAACAGCCTACATCGACGGCCAAGCTGCTGATGAGACTAAAGTTCGTGCATTTGCTACCCTTCCGGGACGCGAAGAGTTGCTTGGAATGTTGGCATCTGTATGGATGGGACCAGTTCGCAACTTTACAATCGGACTCGATGCGCTTAAGCGTAAAAAAGAAGAAGAAGCGGCGTAATTGCGGCTTTGAAAAATCGCTGATTTTATTATCGGCATAAAAAAATACTTATAGGAGAATTACTATGGCTGTTACAAAACAAGACGTTCTTGAGTTTATCTCAAACCTTTCTGTCCTCGAGCTTTCAGAGCTTGTAAAAGAATTCGAAGAAAAATTTGGAGTATCTGCTCAACCGGTAGCGGTTGCTGGTGCTGCTGTTGTTGCAGAAGCTGCTGAAGAAAAAACTGAATTCGACGTTATCTTGAAAGACGGTGGTGAGAAAAAAATCAACGTTATTAAAGTAGTACGTGCAATGACAGGTCTTGGTCTTAAAGAGGCTAAAGATGCAGTTGAAGGCGCTCCTACAACTATCAAAGAAGGTATCTCTAAACAAGATGCTGAAGCAGCTAAAAAAGAACTTGAAGAAGCTGGTGCTTCTGTCGAAATCAAATAATCATTTTGATATCGGAGGCTTAGGCCTCCGCCTCCCACAGGGCACTTTACGAAGCGGGTTTTTAACTCTTTCGTAAAGTGCCCATACGTCGTTATAGACTCAAGGACGCTTGAGTCATAGACTTTGCACTTATCCCTATGGGATCAAAAACTTCGATTGAGGTAGCCTATGTTAAACACTCTTCACTCCGGAAACCGCTTACGCGTAGATTTCGCGAAAACTCCCCAGCAAATTGAAGTACCGAATTTATTACAACTTCAACAAAGTTCTTACGAATCATTTTTGATGCTAGATCAAAAAGATCGTTCAAAAAGTGGAATTGAGCGTGTATTCCAATCGGTATTCCCGATTCATGATTCACAAAACCGTCTTTCTCTTGAATATCTTGGCTCTGAAGTAGGACGTCCAAAATATACTGTACGTGAATGTATGGAACGAGGACTTACGTACTCAGTATCATTGCGTATGAAAACGCGCCTTATGATTTGGGACCGTGATGAAAACACCAAAGAAAAAACCGGTGTTAAAGATATTAAAGAACAAACCATATTTATCCGTGACATCCCATTGATGACTGAACGTACATCGTTTGTTATCAACGGGGTAGAGCGTGTCGTTGTTAATCAGCTTCACCGCTCTCCAGGGGTTATCTTCAAAGAAGAAGAATCAACCACTGCCGGAAGCAAAATGATCTTCACCGGTCAGATTATCCCTGACCGTGGTTCATGGCTCTATTTTGAGTATGATCCAAAAGATATCCTTTACATGCGTATCAACAAGCGCCGTAAAGTGCCGGTTACGATCATGTTCCGTGCACTTGGATACAGCAAACAAGACATTCTAAAAATGTTCTACCCATTGCAAAAAATTCGTGTTGATGAGAACAAGTATTTAATGGATTTCGATCCTGAACAGTTTGCTGGGCGTCTTGGATACGATTTGGTTGATGCAGATGGCAAACTGCTTGTGGCGGCCGGCAAACGTCTCTCAGCGAAAAAAGCGGAAAAATTGATTTCTGAGGGTGTAACTGCAATCCAATACCCGATCGAAACCTTGATCGAGCGCCATTTGGCTGAACCGATTATCGATGCGCTAACCGGTGAAGTAATGTTCGACACAATGGCACAGCTTGATGAGACCAAACTCAAAAAGATGGTTGAAGCGGGAGTTAAAGAGTTTATTATTGCAAATGACCTTGCAGAAGGACATGATAGCTCTATTATCAATGCGTTTGCAGCCGATACCGATTCTTTGAAATTGCTCCGTCAAACCGAGATTATCGAAGATGAAAACGATCTCGCAGCAATCCGTATTTACAAAGTAATGCGTCCCGGTGAACCGGTAACGAAAGAAGCGGCGAAAGTTTTCGTTAATCAACTTTTCTTTGATCCTGAGCGTTACGATCTAACACGCGTTGGTCGTATGAAAATGAACCACAAACTCGGGCTCAATGTTCCTGAGTATGTGACGGTTTTGACCAATGAAGATATCATTAATACCGTAAAGTACGTTATCAAAGTTAAAAACGGCCAAGGTCATATTGATGATCGTGACCATCTTGGTAATCGACGTATCCGTTCAATCGGCGAGTTGCTTGGAAACGAGTTACATAACGGTTTGATCAAGATGCAAAAAGCGATCAAAGATAAACTCTCAACTATGAGCGGACCGACCACTGAATTAATGCCTCATGATTTGATCAACTCAAAAATGATCACCTCTACCATCATGGAATTCTTTAGCGGCGGACAATTGTCACAGTTTATGGACCAAACGAATCCCTTATCGGAAGTTACCCATAAACGTCGTTTATCAGCACTCGGAGAAGGCGGTCTTGTCAAAGAGCGTGCCGGATTTGAAGTGCGTGACGTTCATCCGACCCATTATGGCCGTATCTGTCCGATTGAGACTCCTGAGGGACAAAACATCGGTTTGATCAATACGTTGGCAACCTATTCAAAAGTTAATGAGCACGGATTTATCGAAGCTCCGTACAATGTTGTTAAAGACGGTGTTGTGACAAGAGAAGTTGTTTATTTGACAGCAACGCAAGAAGAGGGGAAAATTATCGCTGCGGCATCTAGCCGAGTTGATGATAAAGGTAATTTCCTTGATGATTTGGTCGAAATTCGCCAAGACGGTGAAATTATCCTCAAATCACCGAAAGAGTGTGAACTTCGCGACTTGACACCGCATATGGTTGTCGGTGTTGCGGCGAGCTTGATTCCGTTCCTTGAACACGATGACGCGAACCGCGCATTGATGGGATCGAACATGCAACGTCAAGCAGTGCCGTTGTTGCGCCCTGAAGCACCTATGGTCGGAACAGGGGTTGAAAAACTCGTTGCTCGCGATTCATGGGAGTGTGTAAAAGCAGAGCGAAGCGGTATCGTTGAGAAAGTCGACTCTAAACACATTTACGTTATGGGTGAAGATGAAGACGGAACGTTTATCGATTACTATCCGTTACAAAAAAATCTTCGTACCAACCAAAATACGACGTTCTTGCAAAAGCCGATCGTTAAACAAGGTCAATTGGTAAGTAAAGGTCAAATCATCGCAGATGGTCCGAACATGGATCAAGGTGAATTGGCACTCGGAATCAATGCTCTTGTTGCATTCATGCCGTGGAACGGATACAACTTCGAGGATGCGATTGTTATGTCTGAGCGTATGATTCGCGAAGACGCATTTACCTCGGTACATATCTATGAAAAAGAGGCGGAAGCACGCGAACTCAAGCACGGTGTTGAAGAGATTACCCGTGATATTCCAAACGTTCGTGATGATGAGCTTTCTCACCTGGATGACAGCGGTATCGTTAAAATCGGTACCTATGTCAAAGGTGGAATGATCCTTGTCGGTAAAGTTTCTCCAAAAGGTGAAGTAAAACCGACTCCTGAAGAACGTTTATTACGTGCTATCTTCGGAGAAAAAGCGGGTCACGTTGTCAATAAATCACTCTACTGTACACCAAGTATGGAAGGGGTTGTTGTAGACGTCAAAGTGTTCACGAAAAAAGGATATGACAAAGATCCTCGTACGCTTGAACTCGAAAAACAAGAGCGTGACGAGTTAGAGCGCGAACATTACGATCGTCTTTTGATGATCGATAAAGAAGAGATGCTCCGCATCGTTTCTTTGCTCACAAAGCACCCATTGCTCAGTGATGTAAGTATCAATGCTAATGAGTACAAAGCGGGCGAAAACGTCAAAGCGGACGATCTTAAAGAGGTTAACCGTTTTGCAATGAATAACGTGGTTAAAGCATTTAGCGACGATATTCAAGAGAAATACAACCAAACGAAAAACCACTTCCAAAAAGAGAAGAAAAAATTCCGTGACGAACACGAAGAGAAACTCTCTATCTTGGAAAAAGACGACATCCTTCCAAACGGTGTGGTTAAATTCGTAAAAGTGTATATTGCGACCAAACGTAAACTCAAAGTCGGGGATAAAATGGCGGGACGTCACGGGAACAAAGGTATCGTCTCTACGATCGTTCCTCAGGTTGACATGCCGTACATGGCAAGCGGACGCTCAGTCGACGTTTGTTTGAACCCGCTCGGGGTACCTTCTCGTATGAACATCGGGCAAATCCTTGAGATGCACCTTGGTATGGTCGGAAAAGAACTTGGTTTCCAAATTCAAGATATTTTCGAAGCAAAACAAAAAGAGTTTATCGGCGACTTGCGCGCTAAAATGATTTCGTTTGCTGATGTTGCAGGTCTTATGAATGCAGCTAAAGTTCTTGGTGATATGGATGATCAAACTCTCCTTGGCTATGCGCAAGATTGGTCAAAAGGGGTTAAATTTGCTACCCCTATTTTCGAAGGGGTTACCGAAGCGGAGTTTGCTAAACTCTTTGAATTGGCAAAACTTGACACTGATGGAAAAATGGTATTGTTCGACGGTAAAACGGGTGATCAGATGAAAGAGCGTGTTAACGTCGGTTACATGTATATGCTTAAACTTCATCACTTGGTTGATGAGAAAGTGCATGCACGTTCAACCGGACCATACTCTCTCGTTACTCAACAACCGGTTGGTGGTAAAGCACTCTTCGGTGGACAACGTTTCGGTGAGATGGAAGTATGGGCTCTAGAAGCTTATGGTGCTTCTGCCGTTCTTAAAGAGATGTTAACGATTAAATCGGATGACGTTGACGGACGTGTTCGTGCCTACAAAGCGATTACGAAAGGTGAAAGTGTACCGCCATCCGGTATCCCTGAAACGCTGTTCGTATTAACGAAAGAGCTCCAATCATTGGCGCTTGATATTGAGATTTTTGACGAGGTGGATGACAATGAGTAAATTAGTACCGGTTGCCGTAACGGAAGAGAATCGCCCAGTCGATATTAAACAAATCCAATTTCGCTTGGCTTCTCCTGAGAGAATCCTCTCATGGAGCCATGGTGAAGTAAAAAAACCAGAAACTATCAATTATCGTACCCTTAAACCGGAACGTGATGGATTGTTTTGTGCCAAAATTTTCGGACCGGTTCGTGATTACGAATGTTTGTGCGGAAAATACAAAAAAATGCGTTACAAAGGTGTTGTGTGCGAAAAATGTGGGGTTGAAGTAACCTCGGCAAAAGTTCGCCGTACCCGTATGGGACACATCGATCTCGTTACCCCGGTAGCGCACATTTGGTATGTCAGCTCACTTCCAAGCCGTATCGGAACGCTTTTAGGCGTGAAGATGAAAGATCTTGAGCGCGTATTGTACTACGAAGCGTACATCGTTAAAAACGGCGGTGAAGCGTATTATGACGGCGAGCAAACCTCTGCCGTTCTTAAATACGACGTATTGAATGAAGAGCAATACCGTACGTTGGTACAACGTTACGGAGAGAGCGGTTTTTCAGCAGAGATGGGTGGATCAGCGGTTCGTGAATTACTTGATGAACTCGATCTCGTCGATCTTTTCTCTTCTTTGAAGGAAGAAGTAGCGGGGACAAACTCAGAAGCGAAACGTAAAACCATCATTAAACGTTTGAAAGTTATCGAATCATTTTTAAATTCAGGTAACAATCCTGCGTGGATGATGCTTACAGCATTGCCGGTTCTACCTCCTGAACTTCGTCCGTTGGTAAGTTTGGATGGCGGAAAATTCGCGGTATCGGATGTCAATGACCTCTATCGCCGTGTTATCAACCGTAACCAGCGTTTGAAACGCCTTATCGAACTTGAAGCGCCGGAAATTATCGTACGTAATGAAAAACGTATGTTGCAAGAAGCGGTGGATGCATTGTTTGATAACGGTCGTCGTGCGAACGCTGTTAAAGGTGCAAACAAACGTCCTCTTAAATCACTTTCTGAGATTATTAAAGGGAAACAAGGGCGTTTCCGTCAAAATCTTCTCGGTAAACGTGTTGACTTCTCGGGACGTTCCGTTATCGTTGTCGGACCAAACCTTCAAATGGATCAGTGCGGATTGCCGAAACAAATGGCATTGGAGCTTTTCAAACCGCATTTGATCGCTAAACTTGAAGATAAAGGGTATGCAACTACCGTTAAAGCGGCGAAAAAAATGATCGAAGAGAAAACCAATGAAGTTTGGGAGTGTCTTGCTGAGATCGTTGAGGGTTATCCGGTTATGCTAAACCGTGCACCGACGTTGCACAAACTTTCGATTCAAGCGTTTCACCCGAAACTAATCGACGGTAAAGCGATCCAATTGCATCCACTCGTTTGTGCCGCCTTCAATGCGGACTTCGACGGTGACCAAATGGCGGTTCACGTACCTCTTTCAGCTGAAGCGATTGCGGAGTGTAAAGTATTGATGCTTTCATCCATGAACATCTTGCTTCCGGCGTCAGGTAAAGCGATTGCTACCCCATCACAAGATATGGTCTTGGGTCTTTATTATTTGACACTCGGTAAAAATGATGTGAAGGGATCCAATAAACTTTTCAGTGATGTTGATGAGATTATGATCGCTTTGGAACACAATGCGTTAGATTTACATGCAAAAGTTCGTACACGTGTTGATGGACGTGTAATCCACACGACTGCTGGACGTATGATTCTTCAATCAATCCTTCCTTCATTTGTTCCTATGGAACTGTGGAATGTTGTGATGAAAAAGAAAAATATCTCGATTCTTGTTGACTATGTCAATAAACATGGAGGAATCGCAGTAACAGCCGGTTTCTTGGATGATTTGAAGAACCTTGGTTTCAAATATGCGACCAAATCGGGTGTTTCTATCTCTATCACCGACATCATTATTCCTGAAATGAAAGCGGGATTGATCGTTGCCTCTAAAAACCGTGTAAAAGAGATCCAAAAGCAATTCGAAGCAGGTCTATTGACGGAACAAGAACGCTACAATAAAATCATTGACGTCTGGACTGATACGAACAATACGGTTGCGGGCGGAATGATGGAATTGATCCAAAATGATAAAGCCGGATTCAACTCGATCTTTATGATGGCGGACTCTGGAGCGCGTGGTTCTGCCGCTCAGATTCGTCAGCTCGCCGGTATGCGTGGTTTGATGGCGAAACCGGACGGTTCGATCATCGAAACACCGATTATTTCGAACTTTAAAGAGGGTCTAAACGTCCTTGAGTACTTTATTTCTACCCACGGTGCTCGTAAAGGTCTTGCGGATACTGCTCTTAAAACAGCGAATGCGGGTTATTTGACGCGTAAACTTGTTGACGTAGCGCAAAACGTGAAAATCGTTGAGCACGACTGCGGTACCCATGAGGGGATCGAGCTTACTGACATCTCTGTCGGTAATGAGCTTATCGAGCCGTTGGAAGACCGTATTTACGGACGTGTATTGGCGGAAGATGCGATCGATCCGATCACCAATGAGATCCTTTACTCTGAGGGGACATTGATTGATGAAATCAAAGCCTCTAAAGTAATCGAGGCGGGTATCCGTTCGGTTCAAATCCGTACTCCGACAACGTGTAAATCTGAGGGCGGTGTATGTGCCCTTTGTTACGGACTAAACCTTGGAAGCGGCGGAATCGTTAAGCCGGGTGAAGCGGTCGGTATTATCGCGGCTCAATCGATCGGGGAACCGGGTACACAGTTGACACTCCGTACCTTCCACGTTGGGGGAACAGCGTCAAGTACACGTGAAGAGCGTCAAGTCGTTGCAACTAAAGAAGGTTTCATCCGTTATTACAACATGAAAACGTACCTCTCAAAAGAGGGGAAACAAATCGTTGCAAATCGTCGTAATGCTGCCATCTTGTTGGTAGAACCGAAGATCAAAGCTCCGTTCAGCGGAGCGGTTGAAATTCAAACGATTCATGATGAAATCATCGTTAGCGTAAAAGGTGAAAGCCAAACCGTACGCTACACTCTTCGTAAAAACGAAGTGGCAAAACCGAACGAACTTGCAGGAGTTAGCGGTAAAATTGAAGGTAAATTCTTCTTGCCATACGAAAACGGCAGTGTGGTTAAAGAAAATGAATCGATTGTTGAAACGATCAAAGACGGATGGAATGTACCGAATCGTATCCCATACGCATCTGAAATCCAAGTGAAAGACGGTGCACCGGTAACGCAAAAAATCTACGCTAAAGAGAAAGGTGTTGTTAAATATTACCTTCTCAAAGGCGATTACTTAGAGCGTCACCATGAGATTACTAAAGGCTACAGTGTAGAAGAGAAAGGTCTTTTTGCTGTTGTTGCTGATGGTGAAGATCGTGAAGCAATCCGTCACTATATCGCTCGCGGTTCGGTGATCGAAATCAATGATAACGAAGCGGTAAAAGCCGATACGTTGATCGCTAAACCGGTTAAAGAAGAATCAACGGTGATTGCTGAATGGGATCCGTATTCGAATCCGATTATCTCTGAAACCGATGGTGTGATCACATTTGAAGACATTATTCCGGGTGTAACCGCGTCTGAGCAATTCGATGAATTGACCGGTAAAACCCGTTTGATGATCAACGAATACGTTGCTCCGGAATTCAAACCGGCGATTGTCCTTGCAGCCAATGATGGAAGCATCATCCGCTATGCAGTCGAGCCGAAAACAGCGATTTTTGCACAAGACCGTGCGGACGTTAAAGTGGCCGATATCTTAGCACGTACACCGAAAGCACTCCAAAAATCGCGCGATATCACCGGGGGTCTCCCACGGGTTTCTGAGCTTTTCGAAGCACGTAAACCAAAAGAGATCGCTTTGATCGCAGAACTTGACGGGGTTGTTAGCTTCGGTAAACCGCTTCGTGGTAAAGAACGTATCCTTATTACGTCTGATAATGGAATGGTTAAAGAATATTTCGTCGATAAAAACCTTGTTGCCTTGGTTCATCCGGGTGAGTTTGTTCACGCCGGTGAGCGTTTGACGGATGGTGTTATCAGCTCACACGAGATTTTGAGAATCTTGGGTGTTAAAGCATTGTACAACTACCTTGTAAGTGAAGTACAGCAAGTTTACCGTCGTCAAGGGGTTAACATCGCCGACAAACACATTGAAGTAATCTTTACTCAGATGTTGCGTCAGATCAAAATCCTTCGCTCTGGGGACACTAAGTTCATCGAGGGCGATGTAGTTTCTAAAGCACAGTTTAAAATCGAGAACGAAAAAATTCTTCGTCTCGGCGGAGAGCCGGCGATTGCTGAACCGTATCTCGTAGGTATTACCCGCGCTGCGGTCAGTGCAGACTCGATCATCTCGGCTGCATCGTTCCAAGACACCACAAAAGTCTTGACTGAAGCGGCAGTATCGGCGAAAATCGATGACTTGACCGATCTTAAAGAGAACGTCATCATCGGTCGTACGATCCCAGTCGGTACCGGTATTTATAAAGACCTTAAAATGGTTTTCGGAGACTAAGCTATAATTTCTGAAAACGCTGGCTGCACTAGCAGCTCGAGTTTACTTCAGCAGTAGACTCATGCGCACTTGTGCGCAATATGCTTCTTCTCTCTTACAACTTCCTTAAAATAAGCTCAAATTAATCAAAAATTAGCTATTATTGCGCGTTTATTAGTCCCCTTTAAGTAGCGGATTAAAATTCTACTGGAACATTTCAACAAAGGAGATTGTGTGCCAACAATCAACCAACTTATTCGTAAAGAGCGACAAGCGGTAGTGAAAAAATCAAAATCACCCGCTTTGGTGTCATGCCCACAACGTCGTGGTGTATGTACTCGTGTATATACTACAACCCCTAAAAAACCGAACTCGGCGCTTCGTAAAGTTGCTAAAGTTCGTTTGACTTCTGGGTTTGAAGTTATTAGTTATATCGGTGGTGAGGGTCACAACTTGCAGGAGCACTCGATCGTTCTTGTTCGTGGTGGTCGTGTAAAAGACTTACCAGGGGTAAAATACCATATCGTACGTGGTGCTCTCGATACTGCGGGTGTTAAAGACCGTAAAGTATCTCGTTCTAAATACGGAACGAAAAAAGCTAAGGCTAAAAAATAATCAACTAGTCTGACAAGATTGGGTTTCTGATGACCCTATTTTGAGTAAATGAAAAAAACATTGAAGGAAACATTATGAGAAGAAGAAAAGCGCCCGTTCGCGAAATTATGCCTGACCCGGTTCATGGTTCAAAAATTTTGACAAAGTTCATCAACAAAATTATGTGGGACGGAAAAAAAAGTACCGCTGAAAAAATTATGTACGGTGCTTTGGATATCATGGGTTCACGTGGTGAAAAAACCGGTATCGAAGTGTTTAACACTGCGATTGATAACATCAAACCGGTTATCGAAGTAAAAAGCCGCCGTGTGGGTGGAGCGACCTACCAAGTTCCAGTAGAAGTTCGTCCTGTACGCCAACTTTCTCTTGCTATCCGCTGGTTAACCGATGCGGCACGCAAACGTAACGAGCGCACTATGGCAGAGCGTTTGGCAAATGAATTATCAGATGCTGCAAACGACAAAGGTACAGCATTCAAACGTAAAGAAGATACTTACAAAATGGCAGAAGCGAATAAAGCGTTCGCTCACTATCGCTGGTAAGATTTGTAACCTTTTGATGACCCTCTCGGGTTATCATTCCCCTATCCACATATAAACTCTATTAAGGGCTATTTCATGGCAAGATCCCATAAACTTGAAGACGTAAGAAACATCGGTATCGCCGCTCACATCGACGCGGGTAAAACGACCACAACTGAGCGTATCTTGTTCTACACCGGTGTATCACACAAAATCGGTGAGGTTCACGAAGGTGCTGCAACTATGGACTGGATGGAGCAAGAGCAAGAGCGTGGTATCACGATCACTTCTGCTGCAACAACATGTGAGTGGAGCGGTAAACAAATTAACATCATCGACACTCCGGGCCACGTTGACTTCACCATTGAAGTTGAGCGTTCTATGCGTGTACTTGATGGTGCAGTAGCCGTATTCTGTGCAGTTGGTGGGGTTCAACCACAATCTGAGACAGTATGGCGTCAAGCAAACCGTTACGGGGTTCCTCGTATGGTTTTCGTAAACAAAATGGACCGTACCGGAGCTGATTTCTATAACGTAGAAGAGCAAATCCGTGCACGTCTTAAAGCGAACCCAATCGCTATTCAACTCCCAATCGGTGCTGAAGATCAATTTAAAGGGATTGTAGATCTCGTTAAAATGAAAGCAATCCTTTGGGACGAAGATGCGGCTATGGGTTCAAACTATCATGAAGCAGAAATTCCTGCCGATATGGTAGAAATTTCCAATAAATACCGTGCACAAATGATGGAAGCGGCTGCTGAGGGTGACGATACTTTGATGGAGAAATTCTTCGAAGAGGGTGAACTTAGCAACGAAGAGATCATGCGCGGGATTAAAGCCGGATGTCTTAAAATGGAAATTATTCCTATGACATGTGGTACTGCGTTTAAAAACAAAGGGGTTCAAACTCTTCTTGACGCGGTTGTTGATTACCTTCCTTCACCACTTGAAGTTGCGGCGATCAAAGGGACAATGGAAGACGATGAAGAGGTTGAAGTTGATGTTGAATCAACAGACGATGCTCCATTCGCCGGTCTTGCGTTCAAAATCATGACTGACCCATTCGTTGGACAGCTTACTTTCGTACGCGTTTACCGTGGTGTTCTCGAATCAGGTACGTATGCTTACAATACCATTAAAGGTAAAAAAGAGCGCATCGGACGTATCGTTAAAATGCACGCGAACAAACGTGAAGAGATTAAATCTCTCTACGCGGGTGAAATCGGTGCGGTTGTCGGTCTTAAAGATACAACTACGGGTGACACATTGTGTGATGAGCGTGAACGTCTTGTTCTTGAGCGTATGCACTTCCCTGAGCCGGTTATCTCGGTTGCGGTTGAGCCTAAAACAAAAGTAGACCAGGAAAAAATGGGTATCGCGTTAGCAAAACTAGCGGCGGAAGATCCATCGTTCCGTGTTCACACAGACGAAGAAACAGGCCAAACAATTATTTCTGGTATGGGTGAGCTTCACCTTGAGATTCTTGTTGACCGTATGTTCCGTGAATTTAAAGTTGAAGCGGAAGTGGGTGCTCCTCAGGTTGCATACCGTGAATCTATCCGTGCCGAAGTTAACCAAGAGTACAAATACGCGAAACAATCAGGTGGACGTGGACAATTCGGTCACGTTTATCTCCGCATCAAGCCGGGCGTACCGGGGACAGGTTATATCTTCCACAACGAAATCAAAGGTGGGGTTATTCCAAAAGAATACGTTCCTGCTGTTGAAAAAGGGTGTAAAGAAGCAATGCAAAAAGGTGTTCTCGCGGGTTACCCGATCGAGGATATCGAAGTTGCATTGTATGATGGTTCATACCATGAGGTTGACTCGAATGAGATGGCGTTTAAACTCGCTGCTTCTATGGGCTTCAAAGAGGGTGCGCGTAAAGCAAACCCAGCTATCCTTGAACCTATGATGAAAGTTGAAGTTGAAGTTCCTGAGAACTTCATGGGTGACGTTATCGGTGACCTTAACCGCCGTCGCGGACAAGTTAACAACATGGGTGACCGTTCAGGTAACAAAATTGTTGACGCGTTCGTACCATTGTCTGAAATGTTCGGTTATTCAACTGACCTTCGTTCAGCGACACAAGGACGTGCAAGTTACTCTATGGAATTCGATCATTACGAAGAAGTTCCACGTAACGTTGCCGAAGAGATCATCAAAAAGCGTAACAGCTAAGAGAACTCTTCTCCCTTTGCCCCATTGGGGCATTTCTTACCCTCTTCTTTTTTATCTCTTTATCTTTTTAGCTCATTAGATTGGCGTTGGCAAAATCCCAATTGATCAAATGATTAATGACATTATCGGCATATTCCGCACGAGCATTTTTATAATCCAGATAATAGGCATGTTCCCAAACATCGATGCATAAAATTGCCTTTATTCCATGTGCGATAGGGGTATCGGCGTTGGAGGTTTTGAGAATACTCAACTTTCCATCGATTAAGACCAGCCATGCCCATCCGCTCCCGAATTGTCCTAAAGCCGCTTCTTTAAATGCTTTGGCAAAGTTATCATAACTGCCGAAATCGGAATCGATTTTTTGTTTGATTGCCTCGTTAGGCAGAGAGCTTCCGTGGGGTTTTAGAGAGTTCCAATAGAAGGTGTGATTCCACACCTGTGCCGCATTATTAAAAATAGCGGTTTTACTCGGGTCATTGGCAGATTCGTGAATAATATCTTCAAGCGATTTATTTTCAAGTTCGGTATCTTTTATCAGATTATTGACATTCACTACATACGTATTATGGTGTTTATCATAATGGTAACTGAGGGTTTGAGAACTAATATGAGGTTCTAACGCATTTTTTTCAAACGGAAGCGCAGGTAATACAATAGCCATCATCAACTCCTGGTTTGGATATGAGGCTATTATAAAATAAAAAAGTCTTATAAGATAATAAATTTTTCGGGTAATTATAAAATGATGGTTTTATATTTTTATTTTACGATCCACTTGGTTTCAATCAAAAGACGATCGTTAGTGTAAATTCTTCCAATAAATTCATCGCTAATACTATAGGTATTAACCCCTTTAGGGGTACCGCTCATGATGATATCACCATCTTCAAAGCTCATAAAACTCTTTATCTCTTCTATCATCTCCAGCGGTTTATAAATCATTAGTTCATAGGTTGCTTCTTGTGCTAGGGTACCGTTGATATGGAGTGTCATATGCAGTGATTCGAGCGGTGTATTCAAAGGGACAAAATTTCCAAAAACTGCCGAACCGTCAAACCCTTTGGCCCGCTCCCACGGAAGAGCTTTGGCTTTGAGATGATTTTGGATTTCGGCTTTGGTGAGATCGAGGCCGAAACCGATCCCCGCTATCTCTCCACCCATCATAAGAAAGCAGATTTCCCCCTCGAAACGAGTATCAGGTGTGATGAAACGTAATGTATCACTGATGGCGGAGTTGGGTTTGTTGAAGAGAACCATAGAGGAGGGGATTTCATTGCCGAGTTCATGGATATGCTCGACGTAGTTGCGTCCGATACATACGACTTTAGAGGGGGTGAGTAATTCGGAATTAAAGTGGATCGTTTTCATTTGTGAGTTTTCTCCAGACGGGTAGTTCTTCCTCTTCGGGTCTCCCCTGAAGCTGTAGGGAGGGTTGATAATTGATCTTGTAGGCGAGACTTTGGCACCCTTCGACGTAATAGCCTAAATAGATCCATTTGAGGTTCAGCCTGCGGGCGAATTCAATTTGTTGTAAAAGGGTATAGCGTCCCAGTGATTGGGCATTATATTCAGGATCGTAGTAGCAATAGAGTGAACTGATCCCCTCTTCTAAAATATCGATGAGATCGACGGCGATCAATTTTTCACCTTCAAAATAAAGGACTTCAAAGCCAAAATCACCATGTCCCTGAACAAATGAAGCATAATAGTTTTTGGGGTCACTCTTGGGGGCATCCCAATTTCTCGTATGGTGTTTGTACCGGTGGTAGCGATCAAAGAGGCTGAGATGTTCACGTGTGAGGGTAGGGTGACGGATAATAGTGGTAAGATGTGTGTTTTTACGCAAAATTCGGCGGTCTGATTTAGTGAAAGTATAATTGAGCGCATCGATTTTAAGACTTTCACACGCCCGGCAATCCTGACAAATCGGGCGAAAATACATCGATCCGAATCGTCGCCATCCACGCAGAATCAGTGCTTCACATTGCTCTTTTGAGCACTCTTGGATTACTTTGTAGTGGATACTTTGGGTATTTCCGCCAATGTAAGAACACGGCTCGTGAAGAGCGCACTCTTTGAGGATGGTGTCTTTATTATTCGTCGTCATCTTTGCGGCTAAGGGAGATGAGGACCCCTTCGATCATTTCATCGATATCTCCATCCAAAATAGTGCTGATGTTGGAATACGGAATTCCTGAGCGGGTATCTTTAACTTGTTGATACGGTGCGAGAACATAAGAACGGATTTGGTGTCCCCATCCGTTTTCGCTTTTTTCAATTCCGTCAACTGCCGCTTGCTTTTTTTCCATCTCAAGTTCATACAAACGGGATTTGAGCATTTTAAAGGCGGTTGCTTTGTTTTTGTGCTGACTTCGGTCGTTTTGACACTGTACGACGATACCGCTTGGGATATGGGTGATACGGATAGCCGATTCGGTTTTATTGACGTGTTGTCCCCCTGCACCGGATGCACGGTAGGTATCGATACGGATATCACGGTCTTCGATTTCGATATCGATATCATCATCCAGTTCGGGTGAGACCATAACGGAGGTAAAACTGGTGTGACGCTTGGCGGCAGAGTCATATGGGCTGATACGCACGAGACGGTGAATACCGTTTTCGTTTTTCAGATAACCGTAAACATTGACCCCTTTGATAAGGATGGCGGCATCTTTGATCCCTGCTTCATCGCCCGATTGGTAATCGAGCATTTCAACGGTAAAATCACGTCGTTCTGCCCAGCGGGTGTACATACGAAGCAGCATCGAAGCCCAATCTTGAGATTCGGTTCCCCCTGCACCCGGATGGATGGTGACAATGGCATTGTGGCTGTCGTGTTCACCTGAGAGGAGCACTTCAACTTCCATCGATTTAACATTGTTTTCGAGTGCCCCCGCATCGGCGAAGAGCGATTCGATTGTCTCTTCGTCCCCTTCGTCTTTTGCCATATCATATAAATCGACGGCATCACCGAGAGTATTGAAAGTTTTGGAATATTTGGCAAGGCGACGTTCGAGCTGCGTTTTCTCTTTTTGGACGACACCGGCATTGGCCGCATCGTTCCAAAATCCATCGGAATTTTCGAGGGCTTCGATCTCGCCGAGACGCTTTGTAATATCCTGTGGACGGACAACATCGGTGACATTTTGCATCTTGATGGTCAAGGTTTTAAGTAATTCGGTATATTCGTAGTGATCCACGTATTTATTCCTGTGGTTATATTATAATTGCGATTATATTCTATAGAGGCTAAAAGCATGATTATCGCTCGCAGTGTATCGGAACTTCGTAAGGCATTAGATGCTAAAGAGGGAAATATTGGATTCGTTCCGACGATGGGGGCACTTCATATCGGTCATAGAACTCTTATCGATGCGGCACGCAAAGAGAATGAAACGGTTGTTGTTTCGATCTTTGTCAACCCGACGCAGTTTTTGCCGGGAGAAGATTTGAGTAAATATCCCCGCAAAGAGGAAGCCGATTTTAAAATCTGCTCCCTTAGCGGTGTTGATATTCTCTTTTATCCTGATGTGGCAGGAATGTACGGAGAGGATGAAGTACGGATATGCGCTCCCGATGTGCGTGGGTATATTTTAGAGGGAGCATCACGTCCCGGCCATTTTGACGGTGTTTTGACGGTAGTGATGAAACTGTTGAATCAAGTCCGTCCCAAGCGTGCTTATTTCGGGAAAAAAGATGCCCAACAGTTGGCGCTTATCACTCAGATGGTTGAGAACTTTTTTATGGATATCGAGATTATCCCTATGGAGACGGTTAGAGAGAGCGATGGATTGGCCCTCTCAAGCCGGAATGTTTATCTCAATAGCGAACAACGGCAAGAAGCACTTAAAATTTCCACATCGCTAAAGAGGGGAACCAAACAAGTGATGCAAGGAAATCTCAACGCAGAAGCAATACGTCAAGAGATGCTCACGATTTTGGAACCGCTTGAAGTGGAGTATGTTGCGATTGTGAACAGAGCGTTTGAAGTGATTCCCGAAGTGATACTGGGCAATACGATTATCCTTGTCGCGGCACGGGTCGGGACGACACGGCTGATCGATAACGTATGGATGTAAAATGAAGAAACTCTTTTTATTCTCAGCACTTCTTTTTCTCCTCAGCGGCTGTGCTCCGAAAATAGGTAAAGATATTTTTATCGAACCTGAGGGGAATGTTCGATTGGAAAACTCCGGTACCGAAGTGATGTTGGGAGTCTTGGCATTGTTGGGGGTTCCGGTAGAGAATGAAGCGATTCGGATCGGAACCGATGTGAAAGTTCTCAATAAATGGCACAGTGATATTACCGTTATCGCCCTCAATTACACCCTGAATGATGACAAAGAGATCATTGCCAAAGGAGAAGCTAAAAAAGAGAGTAATAAGCCTCTGGTAATAGCTTCAGGTACTCAGAAAAGTGTCCCTTTGGAATTTCGAATTGAGACGGAACGATTAAATAGCAGTCGGGTTTTAGGTATTGTTCAGTCGAAGCGGAAACTCTTGATTAAAGGTGAAGCGGTGATCGAAGTGTGGGGGATTCAACGACATTACCCCTTCGAAAAAGAGGTGACAAAGTTGATTCAAAAAGCTCTTAAGGATGGTGTATAGGGGCGATTTGCGACGCGGCAGCCGCAACTGCTGCGGGATCTGGGGTGAGATATTTTTCCTCTATCATCAAATCAACGATCCCTTTAAAAACGGGAACAGCGGTAATCGAGGCAAAATAGACGGTACGCGGTTCGATAACGGTGATACCGATGGTATAGTTGTGTTTTGCATCATTCGCAAATCCGATAAAGGAGGTATGGTAGCTGTTGACGTAGGCACCATTTTTAGCGATATGGGCTGTTCCCGTTTTTCCCCCCACTTCAATTCCCGGTGTTTTGGCGACGGTTCCAGTCCCCTCATTGACGGTTTTAATCAGGATTTGTTTCATTCTCTCCGCAGTGGCGGCAGAGATAACCTGTATCGGTGCTTGTACCTGCATAGGGATGCTTCTGCCGTTGTCGTCATACAATGCTTCTACCACCATAGGATTAATGAGTTTTCCCCCATTGTTGAAAACATTATAGGCTTTGATCATTTGCATGGCGTTTGAGCGCATTCCATAACCGTAAGAGGTAATCGCTTTATAGAGATAATTATTGAGCTGAGCTGAGCTTGGGATAGATCCCCGTTTTTCGTACGGTAGGTCAATGCCGCTAAAATGGGTAAAGCCAAACCGTTTGAGCCCTTCTGTAAACTCTTCTCCATTGAGTTTTTGCGCCAATTGGGCAATTCCGATATTGGAAGAGTGGACGATGACATCCTCTGCGCTGATCATATGAAAGGCATGCTCATCCACAATCGTTTTTCGTCCCATCGTAAAGCGTCCGTTATGGCCGTTAACCATATCGTACGGGTTGATAAGTCCACGGTCAAGCAAGAGAGAAAAGATAATGGGTTTTACAACCGATCCCGGTTCAAAGCTGTATTCAATGGCATTGGTATTTAACGAAGGGTAATCGGCGGTACGGATATGGCTAGGATCAAAACGATTTGAGCTTGCCAGAGCAATAATTTTACCGGTTTTTGAATCCATAACCGTTGCGATAATCTCATCGGCTTTGAGCTGCTCTTTGATACGGTCGGTAACTGCTTCGACTCGCGCTTGGAGGGTAATGGGAATATTGAGTTTGACGGTGAGGCCGTTGATTTGGCGTTTGACGTCACTTTGCTTGTTCAAAATCAGATAGCCGTTAACGTCACGCAGGGCTTTTTGGGTTCGGTTTTGTTGAGGGTTCAACTCTTCATCGAAAAATTTTTCTAACCCTTTGATGCCGTATACTCGTGTGTATCCATCTTCTTCCATCTTACGCGGGTAACCTAAGAGGGGAGTAAGAAGATTGCCGTAAGGATAGCTGCGTGCTTCACCGCTCTCGATAATGTTAAGTCCTTGTAAAATACGGTCGCCATTTGGAGTTTCGTATTCGATGAAAACCCCGAGACGGCGCAGCTCGAACGATAGAGTTTTGAGATACATAGCCTCTTTTGGACTGATATGGTAGCTAAGGGTAACGGAGCCTTTTCGGGTATGGAGCCGTTGGCGGATTTCATTAGGCTCGATTGCGCTGTAGATACTGAAAAGCTGAATAAAAAGCTCCTCTTTATCGGGATCGATGTTACGGGTGTTGACGACCGCTTTGTAGAGTTTTTGGGTTGTAGCAATGTTGAAGCCATCTGCACTGATGATTGAGCCGCGTTGTGCTTTTGCGGTATCTTCGGAAAAAATAGAGGGGATATCCCTATCGTGAAGCGCGGTATAAAGCATCACCGTTAAAAAGATGATGAAACCGAGCATCAGAACGAGGAAAAGGGCAAGTATCTTTTTTGATTTATTAGAATGGCGCATGAATTAAGGCTAAATCACATTTGCGTTCGGGTAATTTCTTTGTACGCATTTAGAGCTTTATTTCGTACTTCGAGCATCAGTTTCATACTGATTTCAGCTTTATCGATGGCAATTGCCGCTTGATGGAGGTCTTTGACACTTCCGGTTGCGATATCGCTCATGGCTTTCTCTCCGTCAACCTGCATCTGATTGACGTTACCGAGAGCATTTTTAAGCTCTTGTGCGAAATCAGTACTGTTGCTCTCGACTGGATTGCCGCTTTTGTTTGCGAGTAAGTCGGCGGTTGAGAGAGATTTGATTGATTGAATATTGGCCATTAAGGTCTATCCTTCTTTATGCTTGTAAAATACTGATGGCGCTGGACGCCATATTTTTTGCGCTTTCAAACGCGGCTACGTTCGCTTGGTATGATCGTGTTGCTTCGACTAAATCGGCCATTTCGATGACAGGATTAATATTGGGATAGGCAACATACCCATTTGCATCCGCATCAGGATGTGAAGGGTCATATTTCATTTTTGGTGATGCATCATCACGGGTGATCTTATCCACGATAACACTCATAATGGCTGGGTTTGGTTTTAGCCCTGATAACCCCTCTTTGAGCGGGTCGCTGTAGCCAAGGGCTGTGGTTTCATTCTCTAATGCTTGATTGTAGGCTTTGTTAAAATCAATGGCTTTAAAGACAACTTCTTGACGACGGTAGGGGCCGCCTTCATCGGTACGGGTGGTTTGGGCATTGGCAATGTTGGAACTGATGGTATTGACACGGACGCGTTGAGCCGATAATCCGTATCCGCTGATATCAAAACTATTTAAAAATGCCATTTTTTATCCTTACGAAGTTTTGCCACTAGCATCAATGACGCTTCTGAAAATAGCGGAATCTTTTTTGAGTGCGGCAGTGAGCGCATTGAACATCGTTGAATTTTTTGCCATTTCAGTCGTTTCGACATCCAAATCGACACTGTTTCCATCGTTTCTCGCCATATGACCGTCTCGAAAGAAGGTGGTTGGTTTGGAAGAAGAGGCAGTGTCAGCGCCTGATAGATGTGAACCATCGGTACGACTCATGGATAACGTTTGTCCTTTATCCGCGAAAAGCGAAGCACTTTTTTGCTCTAAAACTTCTTCAAATCGGATATCTCTGGGACGATAAAAAGGGGTATCGGCATTGGCAATATTTCCGGCAATCATGTCTTGGCGTGCAGCGCGATAATTCATCGAACTTTCCATCAAATCATGTGCTCGTGAAATTTTGATACCCATTTGATCCCCTTTCTTTGTGATGTTTGTATACCAAAGCAAAAAACATTCCAAACTCTTTTATCGAACTCTAGACTAAAGAACGATATAATCCTAGAAATTATACATTATAAGCGCAAAAATGCCTGATAAAAAATTATTTCTTTTAACGACTGCATTGATTACGATAGGGGTTATTTGCTCCTATACCCTTTCAGCTTATACGGTCATTTTATTTGAGTACAACGATTTTCATTTCGTTTTACGTGAATTGGCCGTTGCTATTATCTCTATTTTGTTTATGTGGTCTTTGGCGCAGCTCGATCCTGACGTGTGGCTCCATCGCTTGGGTCTCACCTTATTTTTCGGGGGGATGCTTTTGATGATCATAATGCCTTTTCTCCCCGCATCTTTGGTTAGTGAAGTGGGAGGAGCAAAGCGGTGGATCAAACTGTTTGGGTTTTCACTTGCTCCGGTAGAATTTTTTAAAATCGGATTTGTCTACTTTTTGGCATGGAGCTTTTCCCGCAAACTCGGTCATCATGGAAATATGGGGGTTTTAGAAGAATTTAAGCGGGTAGCTCCGTATGCCGCTATTTTTATTTTAGCCATGTTTTTAATCGCAATTTTACAAAATGACTTGGGGCAGGTTGTCGTTTTGGCATTGACTCTAGCGGTCATGCTCTTTTTTGCCGGGAGCAGTTTCCGGTTTTTTATGACCTTGATTGTCGGTTCATTGATTGCATTTATCTTTTTGATTGTTACGTCTCAACACCGAATTGATCGTATTTTGTCATGGTGGGCAACGGCCCAAAATACGATTTTGGCGATTTTCCCTGAATCGATAGCTCAGCATTTACGAATTGAAAACGGGGAAGAAGCGTACCAAATCGGACATTCTCTCAATGCCATTCATAATGGAGGGATATTCGGTACCGGTCTTGGCGGCGGTACGTTTAAGCTCGGATTTTTGAGTGAGGTGCATACCGACTTTGTCCTCGCGGGGATTGCGGAAGAATTCGGATTTATCGGAGTCGTTTTTGTTACCTTTTTATTTATTGCACTTTTACACCGCCTTTTTAAAATAGCCAACCGTTCCCATAACGATACGGCTTATCTCTTTAGCCTCGGAGTCGGCTTGTTAATCACTTTTGCCTTTATGGTCAATGCGTACGGTATCAGTGGATTAACGCCGATTAAAGGGATTTCGGTACCGTTTTTGAGTTACGGGGGATCGGCGATGATGGCTTCTTCGGTTGCCATCGGGATGGTGCTGATGCTCTCTAAAAAAATAGAATACAAATCGGGTGATAAAAAATGAATATTATCTTTACGGGCGGGGGGACAGGCGGACATTTGGTTATTGCTTTATCGCTTGCTGAGGCGGCTAAAGCTAGAGGTCATCGTGTCGTCTTTATCGGTTCGACTTCAGGTCAGGATCGTCAATGGTTTGGTGAGAGTACCCTTTTTGAAGCAACCCATTTTTTAGAGACAACGGGGGTTGTCAATAAACGCGGTTTTGCTAAACTGGGGGCATTGTGGAAAATCCTCAAAGCGGTGGCAGCGTCAAAAGAAGTGATAGCCGATTTTAACGCCGATGCAGTCGTCAGTGTCGGCGGTTTTTCGGCGGCACCGGCGGCATTGGCTGCCTTGCTTACCAAAACACCTCTCTATATTCATGAACAAAACGCCGTTACCGGTAAATTGAACCGATTGCTCCGAGGGTATGCCAAAGGGTTTTACAGCTCGTATGAAGAGGGTGAAAATCATTGCGATTATCCGGTCAATGAACGTTATTTTCAAAATGCGCGTATTCGTGACAGCATTAAAACGGTTATTTTCCTCGGAGGCTCTCAGGGAGCGAAGTTCATTAATGATTTAGCCCTTGAGATAGCACCATGGCTGGATCATGGTGCTATGCATATTATCCATCAATGCGGAATCAAAGAAGAAGAACGTGTCCGAGCCGCCTATCATGCGTTGGGGATTAATGCGGAAGTGTATGGGTTTACAAACCAAATTGTTGAACTGATCGGGCGGAGTGATTTTGCGGTAAGCAGGTCGGGGGCAAGTACCCTATGGGAGTTATGTGCTTCGAATGTCCCTGCATTTTATATCCCTTATCCGAGTGCGGCAGGGGATCACCAATACCATAATGCCCGTTATATCATTGATCATAATGCAGGGTGGTGTGAGCGTCAACAGGATGGTTTGGTATTTAAACTTCAAGCAGCGATTAACTCTGACATACGCTCTAAAAGTGAAACCTTGGGTCAATTGATCCACCCTAACGGGGCAGAAAATATTATCCAAAAGATTGAAGAAGGTCTTTAAATATTGGTTATTTTATGAATAATCCATAGCCCGAACGCGAGGATAATCGTACTCATTATAGCGACGCTGATGGTTCCGGTTTCAAGTTCCATTGTTTATCCTGCGATATCGACCATTGACCACATCGGTAAAAAGATCCCGAGTGCCAATAGTAGCACAAATCCGGCGATTGCGGCAATCAAAATCGGCTCGATTAAAGTAGCAACATTATCGACAATATAGTCATAACGGTTATTATACACCCGATTTACTTTACCCAGCATTTTTCCCAATGATCCGCTGCTCTCTCCCGCTTTGATCATTTGCAGTATCATCCCCTCGAATTGTCCGCTTTCATTAAAACCCTGGGCTAAGGAGCGGCCATCCTCGATGGCAACAGGGATTTTCCGAAGTTCTTGTTTGATATAGGTGTTATCCACGACACCCATAGCAATTTCGAGTGCATCGATCATCGGAATTCCCGCATCGGTGAGGACGTTGAACAGATAGATAAAACGTCCGATCATCGCATAATAGGTTACTTTGCCGACAATGTAAATCCGAAGAAAATATTGATCGGTTTTAAGGCGGAGTTTTGGGTTCCTGGCATATGCCATACTAAACGATACGGATAAAGAGATGGCTCCTACCATGATATAGGGGCCATAAGTTGTGATTGCGTGTTCAGTCCATAAGAGGAGCTTGGTCGGGAAGGGGAGCTCCATCCCCGATTGTTCAAAAAAAGATTGAAATTGGGGAACCACGAAGGTAATCACTACGGTAAAAGCGATACTCATCGCTACAATGATAAAGAGAGGATACCTTGTTGCTTTTTTGAGCTTCTGGCGATTATCGAATATTTGCTGCAAGATGGCGGAGAGTTTGGTAATGGCATTGCTGAGAGTTCCGGTTTGCTCTCCGAGTTCAAACATCGACAATGATAAACTTCCCAGCTGTTTTTGATAATTGACGACAGATTTACTGAGGCTGAGTCCGCTTTCGATATCTTGAAGTACGGTGGTAAAAATAGCTTTGAGCATCGGGTCTTGGGTATCGTTGATACTTTCCGCCAGACAGGTATTGATCGGCATCCCTGCATCGAGCATTGTAGAGAGTTGATCCAAAAAGGTGATGTAGGCTTCATCTTTGACCCGTCGGTTTTGGATCGGATTGGTAAAACGTTTTTTAAAACGGTCGAATTTCATCGAGAAAGGTTCAGATATCTCTTTGACTTCGACGGGTACACCGAGAGATTTATCACGGAATTTTCTGAGTGCTTCAGCTTTATGGGCTGCTTCAAATGTTGTGGAAAATTTTCGTTTCCCTTGTTTGTATCGCACCCGAAAAAATTTCATTTACAGCTCTTTTGTGACACGGAGAATCTCTTCGAGGGTGGTGATACCGCGTAGTGTTTTGCTGAGTCCATCAATGACCATCGGTTCAAATCCTTCATTCTCTTGGGCATAACGGGAAATTTCGTATTTGGATGCTTCATCGGCAACCATTTTGGCAATGGTTTCATTGACCATCAAAATTTCAGAGATCAAAATCCGCCCGGAATAACCGGTATTATTGCATTTCGGACACCCTTTTCCGGCATAAAATTTTGCATCTTCGCTAATCCAGCGCTCGACACGGCGGAGAAGATTTTTGTGCGGTTTAATCTCCATTTTACATTCATTACAGATTTTACGTACCAATCGCTGTGCAACGATTCCGACCAGTGAATCGGCAATAAGATAGCTTTGTAATCCCATCTGAACCATCCGTCCAATCGCACTTGGCGCATCGTTGGTATGAAGTGTTGAGAAAACAAGGTGACCCGTCAATGACGCTTGTGCTGCGGAATTGAGGGTTTCAAAATCGCGAATCTCCCCTACGAGGATGATATCAGGGTCTTGTCGTAAAAAGGATTTTAGCGCTTCGAGGAAACTAAAGCCTACCCGCTCATTGACTTGAACCTGTTGTACCAGAGGAAGTTGATACTCGATAGGATCTTCGATTGTGAGAACTTTATTTTCGATACTTTTTACTTCATTGAGTGCCGCATAAAGGGTGGTCGTTTTACCGCTTCCGGTCGGGCCTGTGATGAGGACAATACCGAATGGTGCGTGGATGATTTCATTGAACTTCTCTAGATTTTTATTTTCAAATCCAAGTTCATGAAGTTTAAGAAGAATCTTTTGTTGATCCAAAATCCTCATAACGATTGATTCCCCGAACAAGGTTGGGGTACTGGAGAGACGGAAATCGTATTTTCCCCCCGCAACATCGAGGCTAAAGCGACCGTCTTGGGCTTTCCGTCGTTCAGAAATGTCGAGATTTCCCAAAAGTTTAATGCGTGAATTAAGCGCCGTATAAATATCCAAATCAAAGACGAAAGTCTCTTGTAAGATTCCATCGACACGTGCTCGCACCGACATGGAACGCAGCTCCGGTTCGATATGGATGTCACTGGCTCGTCGCAAAACTGCATCTTTAATGATAAGATTGATGAGCTGCATAACGGCACTGGCATCACCATCGACCCCTTTGGACCCTTCATTATTAATCTCTTTTTTAACTTCTGCGGCGATACTCTGAGTTTTTTTGATGATTTCAAGACGTTGAAAAATATGAGCAATGTCTTCGCTCAGCGATAAAAAAACCTTGATTGGTTTGGTCGCGATATTACGCTCCAGCGCTTCGAGAGCATCGAAGTTTAACGGATCGGAGGTGGCGATATAGACGTAATCCTCATCTTCTTTAAACGGGATTGCTTTGGCGGCTGTGAGCAAAGAGATGGAAAATTTGGCGAGAGATTGGAAATCGATCTTTTCACCGAAGAGGTCGACAAAATCGATTTTGAGTTGTTTAGAGAGGAGCAGGGCCATCTCTTTATGCGATACCATCCCCTCATCAACGAGAACTTCCCCCAGTTTTTTGCTGTAACCGGACTCTTTTTGCTGTTGGAGGGCATGCTCGAGCTGATCAGCGCTAATAAGCCCCTCGGAAATGAGCAAATCTCCCAATCGTACTTGTTGTCGGATCATCCTCTTCCCCTTAGTTTGTGCTGTTTAGTTTCCACGTCCGAACCAGTTCGGAAGCAGTTTTAGAATCTTTGTAGTTGAGATAGAGTTCCAAGATATTGATCGCTTCACTCTTTCGCCCTTGTGCGTAGTACGATTTCGCGTATAAAAGCCATGCTTCTTCGGCTTCACGATTGAGTTGATTCGCTTTTTTAGCCCAAATGGCGGAATCAACAAAATTTTCCTGAGTGTAAAATTCACGGGCGATGATCAATGCGGTTTCGTATTTCGGATTGGATCGATATGCGGTGATAAAATCGGCCGTAGTGTTTTGGGTAGAGGTCTGAACACTGAATAAACGATTGCCGGAGAGATTTTTAGCCGGTGCGGCAATGGGGGCAGCGGGTGGTGCAACCGGTATCGGAATCTCATTGGTTATAGGGGCCATTGAAGTTGGTATGGCACTTAATTTTGGGATATTTTGCTCTGAAATCGCAATACGTTCAGGATTGTATTTATAAGCGGTTGGTGATGAGAATCCCAAGGATTTAAAATACTCGATCGCATGCGGTAACGATGCACGATCATAAATATCAATATAACGTAAAGTATAAAATCCGTTGATGGCGTAAATTGCCAAACTGGGCAGATATTTGGATGGAATTTTATGACGCGATGCATTAATATCGGCGAAGGATTTACTGGAGGTAAGTTGAACGATAAACGCACGTGTTTTCGAAGTATCTCGCATCGGCAGCGAATATACAACTGTTAGTGGTGCCTGAAGCTGTTGTACAGCAGGTGTTGATGGTGTTGCCGGAATATATTGGCTTTTAGGGACAATCGGAGGCAATTTTTTCGGTGTTTCGGGCTGTGATAACATCGTCCATTGGATATAGAGGGCAGCCATTGCAATGAGGAAGAGGATAGCTCCGGTAATAAACATCGAGAGCCGAATCATCCGGCGGCGGCGTAATTTGCTGCAGCGCTCTACAAGGTTGTCAAAATTATTAATCATCAAGAAGCTCCGCATCCATTGCCGCCATGGTTAGGGTACATTTTGAGGGGCGAAGGTATTTGGTTTTACCGTTTACGTTGGTGTAGTGAAGAAGATGAAACAGGTGGTAAAACAGTTTTTTAAAATTTCGAAAATTTCCATTGCTGATTTGATGCGCTTGTTTGAGCATTTTAGGGGGAATCTCTTCGATAATCTCGGAAAATCCAATGCGCATTAATTCTCGATGAAGATAGTTTTTCCCTTCGACGAGGGTGAGCGGTATGAGTTCGATCACTTTGTGCGGGCGGCTTTTAAAATGGGGAGCACGCAAAATGGCCTCACCTTCAGTTTTGTGCATTGCCAGCATAAACCAGAATGCTTTCGAATCGGCAAGAATACGGATAAATTCTCTCATCTCGGTACTTAGGAGTTGTGCTTCGTCAATCATAATGACATGATCATTTGAAGCATAAAGTTCTATCGCTTGCGTGCGGAGTTGTTCGATATTTTCACCATAGGGTTCTATCCCTTTGTGCCGAATCAGTTGATAAAGGAGATTAAGAGGGGTGATAAACGGGGTCTCGATCAAGATAACATGGCGTTGATCTGCCATCTGTTCGTACAAAAAATTGAGAAGAAAGGTTTTCCCGCTTCCCGGTTCGCCGATCAAAAAAATGAGTTGACGAGAGGTTCCGCTTAAAATAGTGTGGATTTTTTCAATCGCCCCAAGGGCACTTTGCATCTCAAAATAATCGCGACTGTCGCGTCGCTCTTCGAACTGATCTGCCGCTTCAAGCCATTTTGACATCTTAGTTGAACCGCTTTAAAATGGCATCATCAATGGATGGAAAAACATCTTGCTTGATCAAGGTTGGGGTGATCAGGATAAAGAGTTCGCTTTTACGGACGGTATCGGTATCGTTATTAAATAAGCGGCCGAATAATGGGACATCCCCTATCACTGGAACTTTCGTATTATCTTTAGATATTTTTTTCTCAATGAGTCCACCGATAAGTACTTTTTGGGCGTCTTTCACTTTGACGATCGAGGTCATCTGTTTAACACGGGTATCCGGCGGCATTGTTCGTTGGGTTTGTGTCGTTGTTCCGGTGGTTGAAGTGTTAGAATTAAGTTCAGACTCATTTAAGAGCTCACTGGTGATGGGATTAATTCGCATAATGATGTAGCCATCTTCCGTTACTTCAGGAATAATATTAAGTGTAAGCCCAACGAAAACAGAGCCGAGCGTGTTGGTTGTTGTTGCGGAAGTTTGGGTATCAGATGAGGCAATCGAGCCATTTTGGTAAAGATAGCTGAGCTGTTGCCCGACGTTGATTACCGCAGGCTGATTGCTCAGGGTTAGGATTTTAGGGTTGGATAAAACTTCAACATCGCCGTATGTTTTAAGAAAATTAATCAATCCGGCAGGATTGAAATCGATACCAAACTTATAAATTGGATTGGCAGTACCGACAACATTCGTGTAGGCATTGGAATAGCTTCCGGTTAATGCTAGACTGAACTCACTCCAGTTTACTCCGATAGAGCTGTAGTCGTTGTAGGTGAGTTCGATGAGGTGCGCTTCGAGCATCACTTGTGAATGCATGCGAGATTCAAGTTTATTGAGATAGCGTTTTACTCCGTCGATTTGTCGCTTGGTTCCGGTGATGGTGACAACGGCGGCATCACGATTTACGAGAGTTTTATTGATCGCTTCGTTGTACTCTTCATCGACTTGCAAAATTTGCTGAATATGATTTTGAAGCTGATCCCAAAAAGTAAATGTCGAAATAGCGCGCACATTGGTATAATCGCTGTTCGCTCCTGAACCACCGGAAGTGGAGTTGCTTCCTGTTCCTGAAGAAGCAGTACCGGAAGTGGTGCCGCTCGTTCCAGTATTGGTATTGTTAGCCCCGGTATTGGTGCTTGGTCCGACAGTGATCGATTTGGTTGATTCCGTTGTCAATTCAGACATATTGATATAATCGACATTGAAATTGACCGTATTGGTGTAGGAGACGCGAACAACGCCTTTTAGCGGATCATAAGTGTGAAAAAGGTTATGTTCGTCAAAAATAAAGGTAAAAAGCTCGGGGACAGTGTAGTCTTGGATATTAACCATATCGAGAGGTTGAGAGAGGCGCTCTTTGGCTCGTTTATCCTCAAAAATAACACTGATGTTGCATGTTTGGGCGACATCACGTACCAAATCCATGAGGGTGAGAGCTCCGCCACGGTTTTGGTAAGCGCTGAGGCTAAAACGTTTGTTTTCACACATCTCTGCATGCAGAAATGGTAAGAATAATACGAGCAATAAAAATATTTTTTTCATGGAACATCCTTTGTACCGAGTACGCGGCGGTTTGAACCGACACTGATCATTGTGAGGCGATTGCCCTCTTTAAGGCCGACGAAATTGTTTTGAATGTAGGTGACTTCTTTGTTATCGACTTTATCGCCGATTGCGTACCACGCACCGTTGATAAACGCTTTATTGTTCATCACGGCACTCACGACGGTTGGGGTAACGGTAGGAACTGCCGCCATCATAGGCGGAGGGGGGCGCAAGAGGGATGAAGATGATTTTGGTTTAGACGTTTTATAGAACGGATCATACATTTGCGCATGTAGTAGAAATGATACGCTTAAACAAAGGGTGATTCCGATAGAGAGTTTTCTCATAAATCTATCCCCATATAGAGGATAACCGCTTCAAAACGCGGTTTCTCCTCATCTGTACGGACTTGGACGCTTTGAACTTCTACCAGCGTATTTTGAGATTCGACAAACGTTAAAAAATTGGCGATGGCAGGGAAACTTCCCGTTCCGGTAACGGTCAGCTTTTTAAACTGTTTCACTTTACCGAAGAAAATTTTATCCGTGTCTACGGATTCCATAAGCTCGATTTTAAGCCCCAATCGGACTGAATGTTCCAGTAAAAGATCGAGCATTTTGGCGTAATGACGGTTATCAAAGATAAGCCCTTGAGAGGCTGCCATTTGGAGTAAAAGGGCTTGTTTCTCATTTTCTAACGCGCTATTTTTAGCCTCTTCTTTGATGGTTGCTTCAGCACTTTGTATTATTTTGCTACGGTACGCTTCGGGAGAATTTTCACCAATTTGAGTCACAAGAGCACTGTTTTGCTCTTCCAAAGCCGTGAGCTCATCCAGTGCATCAGAGAGATAAAACATCCATCCCATCACTAAAATACCCAAAGCACTTCCAATGTAGATCATCCATCGCTGATTGGATTCATAGGCATTCAGTTGTTCGTCGAGGTTGTCGAGCTGTACGTCTAGGTCGTTCATCGCGTCACCTTTACGAGACTGTTATAGGTCGTATTGTTATTGTCCAGTTTGATCTCATGGGTTTGAACATCCTGATATCCGCGAGCGTATAAGCCGCTCATTAGTTTGGCGATGTCATCACGTTTGCGATACTCTGAAACAACAAGAATATTCATCTCTTTGGAACCGTTTTGTTCCATCAACATCGCTCCGAGGCGATAACGTCCCAGTTCGGCGGTGGTATCGAGGAGAAACTGCTGACGCGCGGCATGCATATCATGAATCAAAACGGCAGTATCTTCCGCACCGTGATAGAGAGCTATCTCATGCCGAAGGGATTTGGATTTGTTTTGCTCTTCATGGAGACGGGCATTATTTTGTTTGAGTGTTGCTGCGAGGGTTGAAGTCTCTTTTTTGAGGGTATCGAGTTGGGCAGTTAACTCAGTCTGACGACTCTCTTCATTACTGATCATCCAACCAATTGAAATGGAAGTAATCAATATAAGAAGGAGTGAGCCCCCTACAAAACCTAAAAACTTTCCGCTTTCACGTTTGTACCAAGGGGCTTTACGTAAATAGGGGGAAAGGTTAAGCATCCCCTCTTTAGATTCAGCGAGCGCGTCACTGCAGAGGGCATCATGAATACTCTCAAGAGGGCATCCTTCTCGTGTTAGAGACGTAAAGGTTACCCCTTTAACTCCATACGCTTCAAAAACACTGTTCAGTCCGAGGATACTTTCCCCTTCGAAATCGAGGTAGCAGTTATCGATTCCGCTAAGGCCGAAGAGTCCTCTTTTGTGGTTGATAGTATGGACAATCCGCTCGATGTTTTTACCGATTTTTTCTTGGAGAAGGATGTATTTATTTAACTCTTCGGGAAGATAATTTTCTTCAATCACCCCTTTGGTATGCAAGAAGTTTTTGAGTTTAGGAAGATCTAAGCCTGTATCGACGGCGATGGAAGCGAGGGTTTCGATACTGCGATGGGCGATGTAGTGCCCCTCTTGGTAGATAGCGGCATAGGCCTCTTCTTCACCCCAGTAGATAAACAGATCATTTTGAGCGGATAAGGTCGGGTAGAGGGATCCATATATCATAAATCCGGGGATGATACGGTCAATCGAAGGTGATTTAGCGAGGGAAGCTCCGAAATATTCGTTTGCTTTGGTGAGAGAGAGGGCGAAGACTTCAACCAAATCGCTATCATCGGTTGTAATCGAATGACGGATATAATCGATCGTGTACTCTTCATCGCTGCTGAGGTTCCCCTCTTCAAACATCCGAATTTCAACTTGGATACGAAGTTCATCTTCACTCAGGCGATCGGGTAGTTTCAGGGTGTGGGTATTGAGCAGGGACAATGGGACGATCGCGCCGGATGAGAGCTCTTTATACTCACGTGCAGAAGGGTCTCTGAATAGACCCTCTTGGTAGGTACGGATCCGATCATGCTCTATGAAAAGTAGTTTTTGATGTTCCATTACCCTGCTTGCCACGTTTTTTGTTAGTACCTATATCGGCAAAATTAAAAAATTAAATTAGTTATTGCAAGGGATTATAGCATATCCCGTTCCACTAAACAGGCGAATAGTGGCATTTTTGTCACCGTTTTTAAAATTTATAGTTAATTCGTTCGGTAATAAAGTATTTAATGTTACCGAATTTCCATTGTGCGGTTTCCCCATTCCGTCAAAACAGACAGTCGGAATATTCGGGGTCAGGGTGATGGTTGATTTAATCTCATGTTGTGGCGTTTCGTTATCGGATAATGCGGCTTGGGTCAGGGTGACACATCCTGCATTATCCAGCGCGTCATAGCCCAATGCACGGTAGCGTGCCTCTTTGAGTTTTAGCAGAGTGTATTGGGCATCTTGACGGGCATAATCGGGCTGACTCATATAAAATCCGATACCGCTCATTACTCCGATAAGGACGATAACAAAGATAAGCTCAATGAGAGAAAAAGCGTTTCGTTTCATGGGCGTTGCAAGCTCCTTCGCTCCAGTCGGATCGGATGGAGGATTTTAGCATTGGTGCTATCAGAGGTGACGATAACCCGCATACTCACCATTCCGTGCGACTCTTCGGATTGGATCGGAGTATAGGCGACTCCGTTGTTGCACATACTGCCATCGGCTAAATAGTACCGCTCGATCGTTACATTGGCATCAAATTTATTGTCCGATGAGCGGACGGTGAGACTTCCGAGACAGCTTCCAGCAGTGCGGTCATAGGCACTAAGGCGCATTAATGCCGCTTCGGTAGCACTTTGTAAAAAGAGCTCCGCCTGTTCGCGGGTATAGCTGTCGGCATAATGCTGTGCCCCAAGCGAAGCGTATCGCATGGTAACAGTGACGATCCCCCCGATAAAGAGGATAATGAGTAAAACCTGCGGTAATCCGAAACCGTGACGCATCAGAACACCACCTTTTGTTTGGATAATCGTACAGGATTTCCCCCGCGCACCGTGCGGTTGGTATCGATGGAGAGGCGGATGGTGCTATTGATCATCTGTGCACGGAAGGCATTGACATTGGTGGCGAGAATACTGACTTGTCCCGTTCCGTTAGGAATGTCGGCACAAAAAGTCTCCCCTTTCCACGGACGGTAATCATAAAAAAGAAAAAGAGTATTGTTTATGTCCTTGATCCCCAAAGAGTTGATACATGATGTAGCACTCTGATCGATATCTTCACCCCGGGCGACGGCATAGGCCGAATCAACGAGATTGTATTTTTCATAGATGGTCGTGGGGGCAATACCACTGAAAATGATGGCATTGTCTGTGGTCATAGATATGGAATGTACTGCCGAATTTCCCTCGTCAAATGTTCCTGAAAAAACGAGCGCAATGTTATTATTAGCCCAGTTAAAGCTTCCCCATTTTGCAATTTGTGTATTTTCGATAGCTGTTTTGGTGGTCTGAGGAGAATAGAGGGTAGCGGTGGCATAATCGGAACGGTTCATATCGACAAAACCGCTGTAATCTCCGGCAAGGTAACTTTCACTGGCAAGCCCAAGCCATTCGATGATTTTTTTATCGGTTGCGGTTGCAATAGGGGTACGGGTTGGATCTCCGAGAGTATAGCCGTTTACCGACATCGGGGAACGGTTGTACAGCAGAATACTGATTTGATCCAGAGCACTTTGGCTATCGATTGAGAGGGTAGTGAGGATTTTGGCTTTTTCGCTTCGCAGAGTTATCGCTTCAAAAGCTTTGAACATTCCTACCGAGAGGATACCGGTAATGGCAACGGTGATGATAATCTCGATGAGGGTATAGCCAGGACGTTTCATCAGTTCCAGTTCCGAGAGTTGATTTGGATATTGCCGATGTTGAAAGAGTGGTATTGCAGTGCGGTGATGCACCCTTTGTGTTGGCTGTCGCTTCCGTATCCAACACGGACGAGTATGTATTTGGTATTGGAATATTGCGGCGCTTTGTCAACGGTGGATAAAGCAGCGGTTCCGGCAGAGGCGGGATCATTGACATAGATTACGGTAGTTCCGATGGCGTAAAGCCCTTTTTTAAGAGTAGCCGAACAGTTTTTATCGGCCGTGATGTTGGTATCGTGAAAATCGTCGATGTCGTTGCTCTCAGCGTCTTCTTTCTGAATCGGCCCGGCGTTATAGCTGATGAGCGGAGGTGCGATGCAGTTGCGACCTCCTACAAATCCGCCGACACGGTATCCGGTGGTGAGGTTGCAATCATAGGCTGCATCTCCCGCATTCACGCTCAGGATTTGAGGATTTTGGGTGTTATTGTTATCCCATGGCAAATTAAGGATCATTCCCATCTGCGCCATGGCATTGTACATTGCCTCTTCTTTGATCGTCACTTGGGTGCTTTGGTTCATCGACATCACCAGACGGGGAATGACGGTAAAGACGATTCCGATGATCACCATCGAGAGGATGAGTTCAATTAGAGTCAGACCTTTTCTCATCGAAAGATTTTTACCCCTTTATTGGTAATGTTTTTCGCCGGTGTCATTTGAAAGTCACTCCCTTGGAACGTTCCGCTGTTCACCCCTTTTATCCCGCCAGTTGCGTCGGTGTAGTCGTAGTTGAAACACGGATGTCGTGTACAATTCCCGCTGTAATCGTAAGTATATTTGGGAGAATACCATAACCACGGGCTGATATCCAAATGGATGATTCGATCGGTTGTTGAGGTGACCTCTATAATCTGAAGCCCATTGGCTGGAGCTGTCGATGTATTGATTGCACTATCGGTTACCCCGGCACTAAATCCGCCTAAGAGTACATTTCCCTCAGCGGCAGTGTCGTGATCGATATTGCGATACCATTTGAGGACGTTTTGCGGCATCCCGCTCACAAATCCCGATGAGGTGGTACTGTAAACTTCAAACTCGATCGGCACATTGACTGGGGAAGTATTGGTCGTAATATCATAGGCACGTGCACGACCATAGACAAATGTACTATCTCCTAGCGGCGCTCCTGTCCCAGTAACTGCATCAGCGTCTGTTGCGGTTGCGGAGGTGATGTTGAAATCAAACGGATTAAGAGGTTTACTAGGAGACCTGTCGAAATTGAAATCGATATTTGGGGCGACTGAACCGCTATTAAACAAGCTTGAATTCAAACTCAATGTCCATGGGTCACCTTTTAGTACATTGGTGTTTACTGTAGTGAGTGTTTCAGAATAGAGAATTTTGGTCAGGGGGCTAGGGACACTCGAATGGACGAGTGTTAAATCGGTATTTTTAGCATAACACGCTGAACTGTAATTGGCAGTAGTATTACCTTCGCCGTTTTTAGCGGTGATGTTGAGATCCAGTGCGGCGGACATGTTGAGATCATCGGAGAGATAGGTGAAATTTCCTCCCGCGAAATTAGTGAGGGTTCCCGTTACATCGAAATGATGCGGCTTAATCGTAATTTGTGCTTGGGTTAATCCGATAGGTAAATCACTTGCGGAGCTATAGTATCCGGCGACATTTGCATCATCGCAATCGACATTAGCATACTTCGCACCGCACGCTTTAGTGAGATCGGTGATGTTGATGTCGAGGACACCCACTTCTGAATAGCGTGTTGTTAAAGTTTTGGTTCCGTTGACAAAGCTGAACAAGGTAAGAGACGGATTAAAGGTTCCAACGCCGCAAAGTGAATTGTGTTCGCCGATGGCGATTTCAAAGCTTCCGGGAACACTTTCGTTATAAGCGGTTGATGGGCTTCCTGAAAAATTAGGGGCAGCAAATATGACATTAAAATCGACCCCTGCGACGGCATTAGGAGCTGTAATACTGAATACTGCGGGACGTACCGCAAAACGGTCGCTGGCAACAATTGTATCGGTAGCCGTCAGAGCATCACACGTCGTTGAGACAGGGGCATCTTTTTCCCACATGAGACGAACTCCGGCACTATCACCTCCTCCGATAGCACGGTCGAGGATAAAGGTTGCAGTTTTAGTCTGCTCAGCGGCATAGGTGAGTTTAGTCCAATCGGTAAGAGCGGTTCCTGCAGTATCAATCAAACGGGCGCAAACGGTACCGTTAAAATCTTGATAACCGTCGTTGGTTTCATTGAGTGAGGCGACAGTGAGGTCAAAGGGTTTAGAGACGACTTTAGTTGAGATATTGCGATCGTCTATGGAGCGGAAAGAGTCCCATGCATCGAAAGAAACGGCTGGATCGGGAATGATGGCACAATTAGGACATGTTCGGATTGATCCGTTAAAGTTATTACCGGAAGATTCATTAGAATAGATGGATGAAATTTCGGTTTGAGACAATGCCCGATCAAATATTTTAACTTCATCGATTGATCCGTCAAAGGTTCGTGAGGGATAATTGTAATCTACGCCGATATAAAAAGGTAAACTATTTTGGGGCAGTATTCCGGTGTAGGTAGCACTGCCATCCTCAACCCCATTGATGTAGATTTTTTGTTCACCGCTTTTATAGGTCAAAGCAATATGCGTCCACGTGTTCAGAGGAACGGCGCTTGATCCGGTAAAATTTCCTGTACCCCACCACCAATTGACACGACCACTGTTATTGAGATGAAACTCGTAGTTGGTATCTTTAGAAGCTATTGTACGTAAATCGGATGTTGGCCATGAAGAGGGATTGACCCATACACTGATAGAGAGTTCGTTGGCAAGATTCAAATGGGAGTTATTTGCAATTGTAATGTTTGTATTGGTACTGGCTCCTTTGAATTTTCCTCCCGTACATATTTCTCCCGCAATTTTGAGAGGGCTATTAACGGATGTCCCATTTAATCCATTTCCGCTGGAATCCAATATTTCATTGCTTATTCCACCCCATAAGCATTCATCGAGGCGGTAGTTCGCTACGGGGAGAACAGCACAAATTCCTCCCGCAATTTCCATATTACTGGAAGCAAGTTGAGTGATTTCTTCACCTGTGGCAGCATTATAATAGTGTGCGTTTGCAGTATTGTTTAGGCTTATATCACTTGTTACGACAAGAGAGCTTGGAACTTTAGTACTAAAATTGATTTTATATTTGGTACCGATATTAATCCGGTTAAAATCGCAATAGACTGCAGTAGCATTTTTATCACATGTGATGGTTGATGCGGCGGTGCCGCTGATGAGTTGTACCGTTGGAACGGTTGTTTGTGTCATATCGAGATAACTGAGTATTCCGTTGCTTTGAAAATCATCATAGACACGAACGGTAGATGCCGCTTCTGTTCCGGTATTCTCAAAATTCACTTCATAGTTTAAGGTTGCCCCCCGCAGGTCTTTATCCGTTCCGCAGGTTTGGTTCGATTCATAGGTTACCGAGACGTTTTTGTCAAAATTTCCGATGGTTGGAGAGTATATTTGAGTTGCGAATCCAAAGGTACCGACGTAATATTGATCTCCTCCGTTCCCAATGATTTTGATTTGGGTCGATGTCTGATTGTTTCCAAGAACTCCGGAAATATCATAGGTATCAATATCGATACCGGCGGTGTTTTGCCATGCCGGATTTCTACTGGTGACATAAGCGTTTTTGTACGTAATATTGGAGTTGAACTGGTTATTTGAAGGATTGAGAGTATTGAAAATATTGGTTAATACCCCCGAACCGTTTTGGATTTGTAACCCTTCATACGCATAAGCGGCATCTCCTTCTGCACCGAAGATGAAAAAGGTAGAATTTACTGTTCCGCTTAGAGGGGTACGGAATCCTGATACATTAATAGTTTGAGTTGAACCGCTCGCATAAATTGCTTTAAATCCGTCATATTCGGTCATGTTTTTAAGGTTATCGGTAGCGTCTTCGTACATAATACTTAAAGACCATGCTCCATAAGCACTGGTACCTAATTTGGTTTTAAGATCGGCAATATGGTAGGTACCGTTTGGTGCGTTGACATTCATTAAAGAAGTTACATCCGCAAAGCCTTGGTAGGGGGTATTGGTTGTACTAATGTAATCGATTTGGGAAGCGGTTACGCTTTGATATGCCCCGCCCGGTCTTTTAAATTTGATTGTTTTGACACTGTTTTTATCGGTGGTGTAATTGGTTGGGAATTGTCCCTGCCAATACAACCCAGCCCAGAGGATTTTTGATCCGGCAGGAAGAGAGAGATCTGCGGATGAAGAACTGGTCGTTGACCCATCGGAATCAATGTCGTTGTAAATAGCGTAAAAAGCATTATTGGCTTCATTATTGCCGGGTGCAACACAGGTTCCGGTTGATCCACCGTTACTGCTTTTACACAAGACGGTATTTCCGATAAGCCGAATATCACCGCGTGCGTTAAGTGATTGGCGGAGGGTAAAATTTCGGGTTTGGGTATAAGTAGTCTGATCAACCATAACGGTTAGTGCATTTGCCGTTGTATAGGTGTTGCTCGCATCTGAGGAACATCCGTTATCGCTATAGGCAATAAGGCTAATTGGATACGTTCCGCTCGTACTTGGGGCTGTGATTGTGAAAGAAGTTGAATAGTTTCCGATTCCGTTAAAATTATTGGTATTTTGACACGTATAACTTCCACTGTTACCGATTCGCCATGCCGTAGATCTCCACCGATCAGCATTGTTATTACTTGGGACGGATGCATTGACAGCTACCGTAACAGAATCGGAGGAATAAACTGTAGTCGTTGCGGCTCCATTAAATGTCGCTGAAGTGATAATGGAGGCACTATAGAGATTTACCGTAAAAAACAACATCAAACAAAGAGTACTTAATAAAGATAAAGTTTTTTGTTTTGGTGAACAGTTTTCTTCCATCTTCTTTGCCCCTTTCACTAACTCCTAAATATTATAATACAAATTGACTCAATAATACGGATAAAAGCCCTTTTTGCTATAATCACGCCACTCATTTGCCCTCAGCAAGAGCAATTGAGAAGAGATTATTATAGGAGTTTCGTATGAAACACGCATCTGTGGGCAAATACCGCCCTTATCCACAAGTTGATTTGCCAAATCGTATTTGGCCATCTAAAACCATCACGCATGCCCCTATCTGGTGCAGTGTCGATCTTCGCGACGGAAACCAAGCGTTGATCACCCCGATGAATTTGGATCAAAAACTCTCTCTCTTCTCACTCTTGCTGAAACTCGGATTTAAAAATATCGAGGTAGGATTCCCTTCCGCATCGAAGGTCGAATTTGACTTTTTACGCACCCTTGTGGAGCAAAAGTTAATCCCTGATGACGTGACGGTTCAAGTCCTCGTCCAAGCGCGCGAACATTTGATCGATAAAACATTTGAAGCGTTAGCCGGGGTCAAAAAAGCAATTGTCCATTTGTATAACTCCACCTCGGTGGCACAGCGTAAGATCGTCTTCGGCAAAGAACAAGATGAGATCATCGCGTTAGCGATGGAGGGTGTCGATATGGTCAAAGCCCGCGCAGCGAAGCACGATGGCGAAATCATGCTCGAATACTCCCCTGAGAGTTTTACGGGGACGGAGTTGGAATTTGCCGCCCGTATCTGTAACGCTGTGACCGAACGCTGGGGGATTAGTGCAGAGCGTAAAGTGGTGATTAACCTTCCGGCGACGGTCGAGATGGCGACACCGAACGTTTATGCCGATCAGATCGAGTGGATGAGCCGACATTTGAGCAACCGTGAGCATGTGCTGATCTCGACCCACACCCACAATGACCGTGGAACCTCGGTTGCGGCGACGGAGTTGGCGTTGCTCGCGGGGGCAGATCGTGTCGAGGGGACGTTGCTCTCTAACGGCGAGCGCACCGGAAACGTCGATATCATCACCCTCGCGCTCAACATGTACACCCAAGGGGTTGATCCGGAGCTTGATTTCAGCGATTTAGAGACGGTGGTTCGAGTCGTCGAAGAGTGCACCGATATGAAAACCCATGAGCGTCACCCCTATGTCGGTGAACTCGTATATACGGCGTTTTCAGGTTCCCACCAAGATGCGATTAACAAAGGGTTAGCGTATCAGCGTGCCAAAGACGATGCATTCTGGGAAGTACCGTATCTTCCAATCGATCCTCAGGATGTTGGGCGCAACTACGAGGGGATTATTCGTATCAATTCCCAATCGGGCAAAGGGGGAGTTGCCTACGTACTCGAAGATAAATTCGGCTATTCGCTGCCGAAAAAAATGCACCCTGAAATCGGAACCATTGTCCAAAAAGTAACGGACGAAGCGGGACGCGAACTCTCAAGCGAAGAGATTTTAGAGATTTTTGAAAAGACCTATTTCGGTGAACCGCACGACATCGAGTTTGTTGATTATTCAGTTCTCTCGGAGAGCGCCAAAGAGCACTCCGCCAAATGTGTGTTGGAATACACCCATAACGGCAAAACGATCCGAAGCGAAGGGCAGGGAAACGGACCGATCGATGCGTGTAAAAATGCGTTGATGGTGGAATATTCGCACAATTTTAAAATTCTCTCGTACTCGGAACATTCACGCGGAGAGCTTTCCAGTGCCGAGGCGGTAGCCTATATCGAAATTCAGACGGAGAGTTTGGAGAAATTTTTCGGAGTAGGGTGTGATAATGATATCACGGTCGCTTCGATTAAAGCGATGTTTAGCGCTCTTAATCGGGCGTTTTCATAACTCCTCCGTCATTCCGTGCTCGATACGGAATCTATGATTATTTTTATCTTCGTCATCCTCGGGCTTGACCCGGGGATCCATCCCCGTTCGAGGTGAGCCTGTCGAACCATGAACGCTCTTCGATCCTCTTTTTCCACCTTTCTGAAGTGGAACACATCTTTAAGCCAAACTAACATAGAATATTCCAATAACATCTTTTGAAATGAGTGAATTATTAAATTTTTGAAATGGTTGTCTTATTTAATGAAATATATTGAAGAATCGAATGTTTAAAATAATCACTTTTGATAATTGCCAAGCAATAGCGCCTAAGTGTATTATGGAAATAAAGCACGGTGGATTGTTGCCAAAAGGTGGCGGTATATGGATAATTGTAAATGAAATAAAGCCAGCAGATTTGTATCTATACCTATATGCTAAATTTGGTTCTCCAAATGGATTACAAAATTTATTGCGTAAGAATGATTCAGACAATTTGATTCATTGGGATTGGACATTAGCTTGCAGTGAAGGTATGATCTGTATTTTAGGACTTAATTTAAGAACAGAAATACATTTTATTGGAAATTGGGATTTAGATCATTGCGAGAAAGAGCAACTGATTTCTTATATCAAGCAGGATTTTCAGAATTACGGCGAGAAAATGTCAGTAATCAGAAAAGAAATTCTACAAGATTGGGATATGTTCATTAATCCATACAAACAGATAAAAGAGGCAATAGATCAGCTAAAGATAGATCTTGATTCATTGGATTTAGATCCTGAGAATGAAGCAATAGCAAATCCAAAAGGTGCTGATTCATTTAATACTTTTGCTGATGATTTTTCTAAAATGATGGTTAAATATAATCGTGCTGTTGGATATTCAATGGCTTTGAAAGTAATGATTCCTATCTTAGCAGAATCATTTATTAATTTCTTAATATTCGTACTTTGCCGACCAGATATAAAAAATAATGCTCGCTTATTTGATACATTTGTACGATCTAATATAGATGTGAGAGTTCAGTCATTGCATATAAATTGTATTGGCTTTATTCAACCAGTTGATTGGAAGCATGATGCATGTCAAAAATACAACTCCATTGTAAATGGAAGAAATGATTTACTTCATGGAAATATTGCTCTAAATAAACTCAAATTTTCAGAAATTTTTTTTAATGATAAAGTTCCAGTATTTAAAAAATATGAAACAATGTGGCAACAATCTATAGGCGTTTCAATAAATGCTTCGGGACTAAAAGATGTTAACGATGAGTTACTAATTGTTAGTACATTTATTGATTATATTTATTCATGCCTTGATAATAAAATTAAAGAACAAGTTCAACTTATGTCAGAAAAAAGAGATCTTGGCTTAAATAAAAAAAATGGAATCTTAGGCATTTTATTGCCTGATCATTTAGCCGATTTTGGGGTAGTTATTCATACAATTGATTAGTTTATTTTTAACATTATCATAGAAGGTCATAATATGGAAAGTCTATTAAGTACAACGTTATTAACAATAGCAGTTACTTTACTTACATTATTCGCTAAGTCACATTTTGAACTAAAAAAAGCAAAATATCAGGCTAAAATTACCCATTTAAGTGATTCATTGAAGGCCATTTTAGAGGCAATATCTGCAATACAATCAATGAAGGATTCTTTGCAAATTATTTTAGAAGCATTTGAAGATGCGATGAGTAAAGAACATGTGATAGAAAAAATTAATTTATCTACGGAACGATTAGTGAAAGCATATGAAGAGTATGGTGGTTACTTATCTCAAGATGAAATTCAGCCATTTCATAAAGCAAAAAATTTATCTTTACGATCTCAACCTGTTTTGACAAATATGCTAAAAAATGTAGATTATCCATCCGAGCTTCAAAAAGCTGATAAAGAGAGTATTAAAATTATCCGCGATGAATTAACAGACTTTCAAAATAGACTCAGGGACTATAGAGATGTCAGACGAAATTAATTTAGACCTTGTTACATTAGCAAATTCTTTAAAAAAATATTCTGTGTTAGTAGTTGATGATGAGGAGATAGCTTTACAATTATTTTCAACTACATTAAAAAACTTCTTTAAACATGTTGGTGTCGCACAGCATGTGTCCGTTGCGATAGATAAAATGAATGAATACCCATATGATGCATTAATAACTGACAATATACTACCAGATATATCTGGCACGGAATTAATCAAAAGAATCAGAAATGGTGAGGCTGTCAAAAATGAGGAATACAGAAAAAAAATTGAAAATATGCCTATATATTTAATAACACATTCTGTAGAGTCACATCTATCTGAAGTATTAAATCTAAATCATGTGTATTATTTACATAAACCTTCTTTGAAAACTCAAACAATACTTAAAATGCTTTGTATATTAGAAAAAACACTTGAAAGTAATAGGTGAATAGGGTTAGCTATTCAATCTTTACTTTTTATTCTATTTTCTTAGATCAAAATGCAAATAAAACTGGATTCCCAATCGAGTTGGGAATGACGAAAAAATTTACGACGCAATCAGCGGAAATCGTTCAGGGTGTTCGATAATATCAACGGTGAGGTCAATATCCAAATCAGGCCAATAAAGATGACCGTTCTCATAGGTTTCGACATTGCCGATTTTTGCTACAGAAGCATCTTTAAACCACGGGAAAGTTTCAAAAGACATAAACAGCTCTTTCCCCTCGGTTAGAATCCATATGCCATTAGGGGAAATGTTGGTGATTTCAGTTTCCAAAGTGTGCCTCCCAAGCATTTTTAAAAGTTTCAATATTTTCATTTGTCATTGTTTCAGAATAGGGGTCATGTATTCAATCTTCATTTTTTTAATTTATTTCAAAATGCAATATAATTTCATCTACAGATAGCACATCGTTACAATGACTGATAAAAAGGGAGTTGACGATGCCTGAAATTAGCCGATTTTATGGAATACGGGTGATGATGTTTTATGATGAGCATAATCCACCCCATTTTCATGTAGAATACAATGAGTATAATGCGGTAATACGAATCGCCGATTTAGCGATTACCGAGGGGAAACTCCCGCCCAAAGCGGCAGGATTGATCGTCGAATGGGCGTTAGCGCATAAAGACGAGCTGGCTAGAGATTGGGAATTAGCTCAAAACGATCAAAGACCAGAAAAAATTGAACCCTTGAAATAAGGAGTAGTAAAATGAAATATACCGTTGTCGATGCCCATTATTTGCACGATTACAAAATCGATATGACATTCGAAGATGGTAAACACGGAATTGTTGATTTGAGTGAGTATACCAAACGCGGTGGGGTGTTTGCTAATTTTGGTCACATCGATTATTTTAAAAGATTCTCAATTGATTACGGAACATTAGTCTGGGATGGAGAAGTAGACATCGCACCCGAACGACTTTACGAAAAAGCTGTATAGAAACTCTAATTCTCCTTTTACCCCATCTTCGCTATAATCGCGCAATTTTTACCAATACTGTGAGTAAACCATGATGGATGTCCGCGAAGCCTTTTTGGCCTTTTTTGAATCAAAACAACACGCACGGGTTCCGAGTTCTCCCCTCGTACCCGATGATGCAACCCTCCTTTTTACGAATGCCGGTATGGTTCCGTTTAAGTCTATTTTTACGGGCGATATCCCTATCCCTGCCAATCCGCGTGCGACCAGCGCCCAAACCTGTATCCGTGCCGGGGGCAAGCATAATGACTTAGAAAATGTCGGTCATACGGCGCGTCACCACACGTTTTTCGAGATGCTCGGGAACTTCAGTTTCGGCGATTATTTCAAAGAGGAAGCGATTGCCCATGCATGGGAGTTTGTGACGGAAGTGATGAAACTCCCTGTTGATAAACTCTGGGTAACCGTCCATGAGAGCGATGATGAAGCCGAAGAAATCTGGAAAAAACACATTTCCGCCAACCGCATTATGCGTTTGGGAGATAAAGACAACTTTTGGCAGATGGGAGATACCGGACCGTGCGGACCGTGTTCGGAGATTTTTGTCGATCAGGGTGCGGAACATTTCAACGGCCCTGAGGATTATATGGGGGGAGACGGTGACCGATTCCTCGAAATCTGGAACCTCGTATTTATGCAGTATGAGCGAAACGCTAAGGGTGAGTTGAAACCGCTTCCGAAACCCTCTATCGATACGGGGATGGGATTGGAACGTGCCACGGCGGTACTCGAGGGGGCACTCAGCAACTACGATTCAACCCTCTTTATGCCGATTATCCGTAAAGTTGAAGCCCTTATCGGTAAACCCTATACCTATGCAAGCGGTGCGTCGTACCGTGTTATCGCCGATCATATCCGTACGGCTACTTTCCTCCTCGCGCAGGGGACAAACTTTTCGAATGAAGGGCGGGGATACGTTCTTCGCCGAATCTTGCGTCGTGCGGTTCGTCACGGTTACTTGCTCGGATTTACCAAACCGTTTATGTTTGAGGTTGCCGACACCGTCGCCGAATTGATGGGGAAACAATATCCGTATATCGTCGAAAAACTAAGTGTTCTAAAAGAGCAAATCATGCTCGAAGAGGAGCGCTTTTTCAAAACGATTCAGTCGGGGATCGAACTCTTTAATGAAGAGTTGAAAAATACCAAAGAGACCTTTAGCGGTGAAGTGGCGTTTAAACTCTACGATACGTTCGGATTCCCTCTCGATTTGACTGAGGATATGTTGAAAGAGAAACATCTCGCCCTCGATGTTGAGACGTTTGAAACACTGATGTTAGAACAGCGCAAACGGGCAAAAGCGGCATGGAAAGGCTCAGGTGACGCACACGTCGAGGGGGATTTTAAAACCCTTCTTGAGACGTTCGGTGTCAACTCCTTTATCGGATACGCGTATACGAAAGCACCGGTAAAAATCCAAGCCCTTTTGGGTGAGAATTTTGAGAGAGTTGATCAGTTGCACGCTCACCAGAGCGGATGGGTACTCCTCGAAGAGACTCCGTTTTATGCGGAGAGCGGTGGACAAAGCGGCGATATCGGAACTCTCGGAGAGAAAGCGGTTGTAACCGAAACAAAAAAATTCCACGGGTTGAATCTTTCACACATCGAGACCAAAGCGACCCTCAGTGTCGGTGAGAGCGTTGAAGCGATTGTCGATCCATCACGTAACGAGGTCGCGAAACACCACTCGGCAACCCACTTGTTGCACGCGGCATTGTATGAGCAGTTGGGGGAACATATCTCTCAAGCAGGATCATTGGTTGAGCATAACCGTCTCCGTTTCGACTTTTCACACCCTAAAGC